>DASTDN010000541.1:0-3630 GCA_035710365.1 Streptomyces sp.
CCGCCCCCAGCTCGTGCGCGATGTGTCTCACCCACGATATCCGCGCCCGGCCGGCGGCCGAGGACGGCGTAGTGCGGGCAGTCACCCTCCGTCCCCGCAGCTCACGAGAACAGCGGCCCTTCCAGCCCCACGACCCCCTCCGCCTTCAGGAACACGCAGCTCACCGCCCCCGCCTGCGCGATCAGCACCGTCGGGACGTGGTCCTCGTGGAACCGGACGTGTCCGATCGGGCCGACGGTCGTGGTGCGGGGGCCGAGCCACTCCAGGAGTGCGCGCAGGTCGGGGAAGCAGTCGGGGTGGAGTTCCTGGCGGGCTGTCAGGGACCAGCCGTGGGCGGTGGGGCGCAGGTCCGCCACCTGAAGGCCCCCGACGTGCCGGGCGGGTCCCCGCTCGGCCCACAGCGGGTACTCGTACGCGTACGGGCCCTCCGGCCGTGCCTCCGTCCCGTCCCCCAGGTGCCAGCGCAGCAGGGCCACTTCCCGTGGGGTCAGTGTGCCGGGCAGGTCGAGGGTGAGCTGGACTTCGAAGGTGTCGGCCATGGCCGCAAGGCTATAAGCGGGCGTTCCCGGTCACAGGCCCGCCCTCTTCAGCAGCACCGGCAGCGCCTCGGGCGTCACCTTGCGGACCGGGCGGATCTGTCCGGCGCCCAGGTCCTCGCGGCGCACCGGGTCGGTGTGCAGCGCCTTCGTGGCCTCCGGCAGGAGGGTCGCGGCGACCAGGAACGCGGCGTCGGGGTCCTCCGGGGTCTCCCTGGGTTCCTCGTCGACCTCGGCCACGGCGGTGACGGCCGAGTCCGGTCCGGCGAAGAGGAACCAGAGGCGGTCGCCGGGACGCATGCGGTTGCGGCGGCCGAGCCAGAGGTCCAGCCCGGGTTCCTCCTCCGCCAGGCGGCGGAAGGTCTCCCGGTCGGCCGGTTCGTCCTCCAGCGAGTCCCTGTGCGGGTCGAGGACGTAGATCCAGTCCGCCATGGCTTCCCCTTCGGTCAGGACACTCGGCCCACGCCAACCCCACAGAGCGCTTCATGGTGTCAGGTTCCCGGCCCGCGTGCGTACATATTTTCGGGCCGGTGGACCGCCCGATGTGGACACCGGGGACGGAGGGGCGCGGGTGGCCACGTGAGGGCTCCCGCCGTCGGCTCGGCGACGAGGTGGCGCAGGAGCGGCAGGAAGCCCGCGGCCACGGGGACGCCCGCCACGAAGGAGGCGGCCACGACCCGGTTCCCGTGCACGTCGTCGTGTGTGGAACAGCCCCGGGCCGGGGTCCGGCGGCGGGGGTGCGCGTGGTGTCGCCGGTCGTCGCCGACGACACCGGCTCCCGCCCCGGGCCGTCATGAAGGCGTACGCGGAAACCTCCCGCACGAACCGCCCCCGGATTCCCGGACGGTTGCCGCACGAAGCCCACCTGCCCCGACCCCGGGCTCCCCGAGCGACGGCCGCACGGCAGCCCGCACCGCCCGGCACCGGGCTCCCCGGGCGACGGCCGTACGAAGCCCACACCCCCGAGGCCAGGCCCCCGGGCGACGGCCGCACGAGCCCGCCCCGCCCCGGACACCCCGGACGGCGGCCGTACCGAGCCCGCGCCACCCCGAGAGCCGCCCGGGAGGCTGCGGGCCGGCGGCCCGCAGCACACCCGAATGGGCCGCACCCCTTGACTCGTGCTTCTCACGGATGAAGCATGCACGCCGAGAGAGCGCTCCCAAACCCCCCACCACGTTCACTTCCTGAACCAGGAGAGCCGCCATCATGCCCGCTTCCTCCCCTTCCTCCCGGCTGCCCTCGGTCGGCCGCCGCACCGTCCTTGGGTGCGGCCGCCGCGACCGCTCCCGCCGTGCTCGGTCTGTCCGGGGCCGCCTCGGCCGCCGCCCCCGCCCCGCCCGCGGCCCGCCGGAAGAAGCCGCGCGAACTCCGGGCCGGCGGCGATCTCGGACCGAACGTCATCGTCTTCGACCCGTCCACCCCCGGCATCCAGGCCAAGCTCGACGAGGTCTTCGAGCGGCAGGAGACGGCGCAGTTCGGCGAGGGCCGCTACGCACTGCTGTTCAAGCCGGGCACGTACCACGGCCTCAACGCCCAGATCGGCTTCTACACCTCGATCATGGGCCTCGGCCTCTCCCCCGACGACACCACCATCAACGGTGACGTGACGGTCGACGCGGGCTGGTTCCAGGGCAACGCCACCCAGAACTTCTGGCGTTCGGCGGAGAACCTCGCGGTGGTGCCCGTCAACGGCACCAACCGGTGGGCGGTCGCGCAGGCGGCCCCGTTCCGCCGCATGCACGTGCGCGGCGGCCTCAACCTGGCGCCGGACGGCTACGGCTGGGCGAGCGGCGGCTACATCGCGGACAGCCGCATCGACGGCCAGGTCGGCCCGTACTCCCAGCAGCAGTGGTACACGCGGGACAGCTCCGTGGGCGGCTGGACCAACGCCGTGTGGAACATGGTGTTCTCCGGCGTGGAGGGCGCCCCCGGGACGAGCTTCCCGAACCCGCCGTACACCACGCTCGACACCACGCCCGTCTCCCGCGAGAAGCCGTTCCTGTACCTGGACGGCGCGGAGCACAAGGTCTTCCTGCCGGAGAAGCGGACCGGCTCACGCGGCGTGACCTGGGGCAGCGGCACCCCGCGCGGCACGTCGGTCCCGCTCACCCGGTTCTATGTCGCCAGGCCCGGTGACGGCGCCGACGTCCTCAACCAGGCGCTCGGCCAGGGCCTGCACCTGCTGCTCACCCCGGGCATCTACCACGTCGACGAGCCGATCCGGGTCGACCGCGCCGACACCGTGGTCCTCGGCCTCGGGTACGCCACGATCGTCCCGGACAACGGCGTGACCGCGATGAAGGTCGCCGACGTCGACGGCGTACGGCTCGCCGGGTTCCTCGTCGACGCGGGCCCCGTGAACTCCGCGACGCTGCTGGAGATCGGGCCCGAGGGCGCGTCCGCGGACCACTCCGCCAACCCGACCACCGTCCAGGACGTGTTCGTGCGCGTCGGCGGCGCGGGCGCCGGCAAGGCCACCACCTGCATCGTCGTCAACAGCCGGCACACGATCGTCGACCACACCTGGGTCTGGCGCGCCGACCACGGCGAGGGCGTCGGCTGGGACGTCAACCGCTGCGACTACGGCGTGGTCGTCAACGGCGACGACGTTCTCGCGACCGGCCTGTTCGTCGAACACTTCAACAAGTACGACGTGCAGTGGTTCGGCGAGCGCGGCCGCACGGTCTTCTTCCAGAACGAGAAGGCGTACGACGCCCCCGACCAGGGGGCCATCCAGAACGGCTCGACCAAGGGCTACGCCGCCTACCGCGTCGGCGACGGCGTCGGCACGCACGAGGCGTGGGGTCTGGGCAGCTACTGCTATTACAACGTCGACCCGGGCATCGTGCAGCACCACGGCTTCGCCGCGCCGGACACGCCCGGGGTGCGCTTCCACGGCCTGAGCGTGGTCTCGCTCAGCGGGAACGGACAGTACGAGTGCGTCATCAACGACACGGGTTCGCCCACGTCGGGGACGAACACCGTGCCGTCGACGGTGGTGTCCTACCCGTGACCGCCCGGGGGTGAGCGGCCGGCGCCGTCCCGCCGGGGACGGCGCCCCGGCTCCCGGGCGGTCGCCGCGGTGGCCGGTGCG
>DASTDN010000542.1:0-2909 GCA_035710365.1 Streptomyces sp.
GACCCCGGCGGGGGCGTGCGCACGGCCGTCACCGTCGGCCCGCGCCTACGGGGCGCCCGCCGGAGCCGCCGCACGCACCTGCCGTCGCAGGTCCTCGACGAGCGCCCGGGCCCCGTCCGGGCCGCTCGCCGCGCCGAAGACGTGATAGTCGGGCCGCACGAGCAGCCAGGTCGACGCGAACCGGCCCAGATACGGCAGGTAGACGCCGTCCACGTCGACCACCGCGACCACGTCGTCCGGGCCCTGCGCCGCCTGCCCGCGGTGCCCGGCGGGCAGCACCCGCACCACCCGGGTCCCCAGCCCGGCGAGGAAGGCCGACGGTTCCTCGCCGAGCCCGGAGCGGGGATCGTCGTCGGTGGTCAGCAGCACGAAACCACGGCCCACGACGTCGTCGAACCACCCCACCCGGCCCCGCAGGCCCACCCTCCCCTGCGGCACGACCGCGCCCGCGGGCGGCTCCGCCTCCGCGCGCCCGCCCTCCGGGCCCGTCCCGGGCCGCCGGTGCAGGATCCCGGCCGTGAGCGGCTTCGCCGGCTCCGGCCGCGTCGGCGGCCCGCCGCGCCGGCCTGCCAGCACGGTGGCGTCCCGCTCCGCGGCGGACGCCGGGTCCGTCACACAGATCAGGCGGCCCAGTTGCACGGACGCCAGGATCGACTCCCGGGCCTGCGCCCGCCGTTCCTCGGTGTACGTGTCCAGGAGGGACTCGGCGGCGAGACCGCGCAGCGTCAGATCGAGCTTCCACGCCAGGTTGACGACGTCCCGGATGCCGGAGCACATGCCCTGCCCGGCGAACGGCGGCATGAGATGGGCGGCGTCCCCGGCGAGCAGGACGTGCCCCACCCGCCACTGCTCGGCCCAACTGGCCTGGAAGATGTACGTGGTGCTGCGCAGCAGGGTCGCGGTGCCGGGGGTGATGCCGAACGGCGCCAGCAGCCGCCAGGCCGTCTCGCTCCGGTTGAGTTCGGCGGTGCTCTCGCCCGGCAGGCGCATGAACTCCCAGCGGCGGCGCCCCGGCCCGCTGCCCACCAGGGTCGTGGGCCGGGCCGGGTCGCAGAGCTGCACGTTGGTGGGCGTGAACTCCCGCGCCCGCCCGCCGTGCCGGTGCGGTTCGACGTCGCAGAGCAGCCACTCGTACGAGAAGCCCAGGTCGGTGACGGGGACGTCGAGGTGGTCGCGGACGAAGCTGTTGGCGCCGTCGCAGCCGACCACCCACCGGGCGGACAGGGTGCGGGCCGCCCCGTCACCCGTGGCCGCGGTCACCTCCACCCGGTGCGCCCCGTCGGCGATGCCCACGACCTCGTGGCCGCGCAGCACCGTGACGCCGGGCAGCGCCGCCGCCCGCGCCGCGATCAGCTCCTCCAGCGCCGGCTGGTGCATCGTGCTGGCGTCCGGCCAGCCGTAGGGGCCGGACGTGGTGAACGCGATGTCCAGCAGGGTCGCGCCGGACGCCGTCTGCCACTGGTAGCCGTCGGCCGGTTCCGTGACCCGGCCGAGGTCCGGGCCGATCCCGGTCCCGGCCAGCAGCCGCGCGGTCTCGCCGTCGAAGCTCGTCGCCCGGGGAAGCGCGTACGGCCTGCGACGGCGTTCCAGTACGGTCACCCGCCAGCCGCGCCGGGCCAGCAGCACCGACAGGGTGGCACCGATCGGCCCGTTGCCCACGACGACGACGTCCGCGTCCGTCGGCGGTTCGGCGGGCGCTGCGGAAAACGGCGTCAAGGAAACCTCACAAGTACGCGCTGCCAGGGGAACTGGGCGGAAGCGGACAGAGGAATGAACCGGAAGAGGGCGGCGAACCGAGCTGCGGCGGAATGCGAATACGGAGCCGCAAGGGAAGACCGGCCCCCATTCGGGAACGAATCCGCGTCCCCGCACACCGGATTACCGAAGTCTCCCACGCCGGAAAACGCCGCGACAATCAGCAGCGGCCCGAAAAGCGCCGAGGCCGCGGAACCTTACCAGGTCGGGGGATGCTCGCCCGGACACCGCCGGGCCTACTCTGCCGAGAAGTCGTACTGTCACCGGGTTTCGTCCGGCCGTGCCGCCGCGCATCCCCTCAACGCTCCGGAATTGACACTCTGACACGGAAGGGGGAGACCCATGACCACCACCTCAAGCACCACCGCCGGAATCCCGGCCGAGCCGGTCGATCTGCTCGCGCCGGACCTGGTGGCCGACCCGTTCGGCGGGTACGCGCGGATGCGCGAGCAGGCACCACTGCTGACGGGCACGATCATGGGGGGCCGGCCGATGTGGCTGGTCACCCGCTACGACGACGTACGCCGCGTCCTGACCGACCCGCGGTTCCTGAACAACCCGGCGTCCGTGCCGGAAGCCCCGGACAGCCGCACCACCATCATGAAGCAGCTCAACATCCCCTCCGACCTGGTCGACTACCTCGACGACAAACTGATGCAGATCGACGGCGCCCACCACCGCCGGCTGCGCACCCTGGTCTCCCGCGCGTTCACCGCGCGGCGCGTGGCCGCGATGCGCCCGCGCGTCGAGGAGATCACCGCGACCCTGCTGGACCGGATGGCCGAGGACGGCCGCGACGGCACCCCCGTCGACCTGATGACGTCCTTCTGCTACCCGCTGCCGTTCACCGTGATCTGCGAACTCGTCGGCATCGACGAGGCCGACCGCCCCGGCTGGTACGAGTGGGGCATGTGCCTGTCCTCGCCCTCGGAGCACATCGAACGCATCCCGGCCGTCATGCGCGAGTGCGTCGACCAGATGAAGGCCGTCATCGCACGCCGCCGGGCCGAGCCGCGCGACGACCTCATCTCCGCCCTCATCCAGGCCCAGGAGGACGACGGCGGCCGCCTCTCCGACCGCGAGATGGTCACCCTCGTCATCACCGGCCACGAGACCACGACCCACCTCCTCGCCAACTCCGTGCTCGCCCTCCT
>DASTDN010000543.1:0-13809 GCA_035710365.1 Streptomyces sp.
CCGGAGCGTGGGTGGCACGCCCGCCGGCGACGGCCGCCGTGGACCCGCGCGAGGTCCGCGGCCACCGGCCGGGAGCCGTCCTGCCCGGCCGGAGCCATAGGGCTGTACTCAGTGCCGCCCCGTCGGAGCCGTACGGCTGTACTCAGTCCCGCCCGGCGATCCGGGCCAGCCGCCGGGCCGCGGCGCGGGTGTCGCGGGCGACGGCGTCCTCGTCGACGGTGAGCAGCCGTCCGTTCTCCACGATCTGGCGGCCGTTCACGAAGGACGCGGTGACGGGCGCCGCCGCGCCGAAGACCAGCGCGGTCACCGGGTCGGCGATGGACGCGTGGGCGAGGGTGTCCAGCTTCCACAGCACCAGGTCGGCGAGCTTGCCGGGCTCCAGGGAGCCGGTCTCGCGGGCCCGGCCGAGGACCTGTGCGCCGCCGTGGGTGCCGAGCCGCAGGGCCTGGCGGGCGTTCAGGGCGGCCTCCCGGTGGGCGCCGAGACGGTTGATGAGCAGGGCGTTGCGCAGTTCGGTGTGGAGTTCGCCGGACTCGTTCGACGCGGTGCCGTCGACGCCGAGGCCGACCGGGACGCCCGCGGCGAGCATGTCGGGGACCCGGGCGATGCCGGCCGCGAGCCGGGCGTTGGAGGACGGGCAGTGCGCCACGCCGGTCCTGGTGCAGGCGAACGCGGCGATGTCGGAGTCGTTCATGTGGACGCAGTGCGCCATCCACACGTCCTCGCCCAGCCAGCCGGTGGACTCGAAGTAGTCGGTGGGGCCCATCCCGAACTGCTCGTGGCAGAACTTCTCCTCCTCGACGGTCTCCGACCCGTGGGTGTGGAGGCGTACGCCGAGGCGGCGGCCGAGTTCGGCGCCCTGCCGGAGCAGTTCGGTGGAGACGGAGAACGGTGAGCAGGGCGCGACGGCGACCTGCGTCATCGCGTCGAAGGAGGGGTCGTGGTGCCGACGGACCGTCTCCTCGGTGGCGGCGAGGGCGGTCTCCAGGGTCTCGACGGCGAAGTCCGGGGGCAGGCCGCCGTCCTTCTCGCTGCTGTCCATGGAGCCGCGGGCGAGCGTGAAGCGCACGCCCGTGTCGCGGGCGGCGCGGATGATCGCGCCGGACAGGTCGCCGGAGCCGCGCGGGAAGACGTAGTGGTGGTCCATGGCCGTGGTGACGCCGCCGCGGGCCATCATCGCGAGCGAGCCCCGGGCCGCCGCGTCGACCATCTCCTCGTCGATGCGGGCCCACACCGGGTACAGGGCGACGAGCCAGTCGAAGAGGTTGTGGTCGGTCGCCAGGCCCCGGGTGATCCACTGGTAGAAGTGGTGGTGGGTGTTGACCAGGCCGGGCGTGGCGAGATGGCCGGAGGCGTCGATGCGGCGCACGACGCCGTCCAGGCCGTCCGGCGCCGGGCCCGCGCCGAGCGACTCGATGCGGTTGCCGGCGAGCACGAGGTGCCCGCGGGCGTGTTCGGTGTCGTCGGCGTCGACCGTCGCGATCGCGCAGTTGTCGATGACGGTGCGCTGGGCTGCTTGCATGGTGCGTCCTTTGCGCTGTCGGTTGCGCTGCCGGTCAGAGGTTGCTGAGGTCGACGGGGATGCGCGGCTCGCAGCCGTCGCGCAGGACGGTCCCCTCGATCAGGCCGTAGGGACGGTCGGCCGCGAAGTAGACGGCTCCGTCGGCGGTCTCGTTCGTCAGCCCGAACGGCTCCAGGTCCACGAGGAAGTGGTGCTTGTTCGGGAGGGAGAAACGGACCTCGTCGATCTCGTCGCGGTGGTCGATGATGCGGACGCCCATCTGGTACAGCGTCTGCTGCAACGACAGGGAGTAGGTCTCGGCGAAGGCCTGGAGCATGTGCCGCCTGGTCTGCTCGTACGACGCTTCCCAGTCGGGCATGCGCTGATGGTCGGCGGTCCAGTTGAACCGCCAGCGGGCGGACACCTGGGTGGCCAGGATGCGGTCGTGGGTCTCCTTGAGGGTGGTGTACCGGTCCTTGGCGTAGCCCCAGAACTCGGAGTCGGTCGAGTTCATGACGACGAGGTCCTTGAGGCCGGATATCACCTCCCAGTTCTCCCCGTCGTGGGTGACCTGCGTCAGCCGGGTCTCCTGGCCCTTGCGGACGAAGGAGTGCCCGCCCGCCCCGCCCTCCGTGGCCGCGGAGGTCTCGATGCGCTCCCAGGTGTACTCCTCGACACGGATCCGGGCGCGGCGGACCGGCTGCTGCGAGGTGACGAAGTGGCGGGCGAGGTGGATGCCGAACTGCTCGGCGGACTCGATGCCGTGTTCCCTGGCGAACGCGTACACCGTGTTCTTGGTGGAGTCGGTCGGCAGGACGTTGGCGTTGGAGCCGGAGGTGTGGGCCTCCTCCAGGTCGCCGGACAGCGCGACGGAGACGTTCAGGTCCTTGATGTGGTGGGTGGCGCCGTCCCGAGTGATCTTGACGACCCGGTTCTCGGCCTTGCCGTACTGGTTCTGCCCCAGCATCACGGGCCGGCCGGGGCGGGAATGGACGGTCATGGAGCTAGCTCCCTCGGTAGACGGAGTAGCCGAACGGGTTGAGCAGCAGCGGCACGTGGTAGTGCTCGCCCGGCACGACGGCGAACGTGACCGTCACCTCCGGGAAGAACGCTCCGGTGCCGCTGTCCCGGTTCGCGGGGGCGTCCTGCTGCGCCTCGGCCGGCTGGTTCGCGGAACTGTGCTGGTTCGTCGCCCGGTGCCGGCCCGTGGACCGCTCGACGTACGGTTCGACGGCGAAGTCGAGCCGTACGTGGGTGGTGCCCTCCGGCAGCGCCGGGAGGTCCTTGCACCGGCCGTCGGCGTCGGTCACCGATCCGCCGAGCGCCCGCCAGTCGGCCTGCCGCCCGGCGCGGGCGAAGAGGTGGACGGCGACGCCCGTGGCGGGGCGGCCGGCGCTGGTGTCCAGGATGTGCGTGGACACGGAGGCGGTGGTGCCGGTGCTCATGCGGGGGCGTCCCCTTCGGCGAGTCGGGCCAGACGGATGCGGTTGATCTTTCCCAGTTCGGTGCGGACGATGTCGCGTTCCCGCTCGGGCGGGTTGCCGATCCGCTCCCGGACCGCGTCGCGCATCTGCTCGCCGGTCAGGCCGGTGGCGCAGATGAGGAAGACGTGGCCGAACCGGTCCTGGTAGGCCAGGTTCAGTTCGAGCATCTCGGCCCTGAGCGCGTCGGAGGCGCCCGCCATGCCGCGCTGCTCCCGGGCGGAGGCGGGGTCACCCGGCGTGGGGCGGCCGATCGGCGGGTGCCCGGCCATCGCCTCGGCGAGGCCGTCCGCGTCCAGGGCGGCCGTGGCGGAGTCGCTCGTGGCGCACAGGTCCTCGGTGGTGGCGTAGGGGCGGGCGGCGAGGAGCCGCTCGGCCCAGGCCGTCGCGGCGCACGCCTCGTGGAGCACGGACCGGGCCGCGGACTCCTCCAGGGCGTTGAACCGGGCCAGGCCCGAGGGCGTGGAGCTGGTCGTCACGGGACCTCCGCGGCCAGGTGCTGACAGGGCGTGCCGACAGCTAACGCCCTCCGGGGACAACACGTCAACACTTTGTTGAAAATTGGGTTCGGTGCGTACGGAAGCGGCCTGGCGGGCGATGCCCGCGAGCGGCGCCACCCGGGAAGCGGCAGGTCAGGACTGCTTCTCGCGGTTGAGGTAGTTGTAGACGGTGAAGCGGCTGACACCGAGGGCGTTCGCGACGGTCTCCACGCCGTGCCGCACGGTGAAGGCGCCGCGCGCCTCCAGCGAGCGGACCACTTCCTGCTTGGCCTTGCGGTCCAGGTCGGCGAGCGGCCTGCCCCTGCGGCGCTCCAGTCCGGCCAGGATGTGGTCCAGGGAGTCGGCGAGCTGAGGCAGGCGCACGGCGACCACCTCGGCCCCTTCCCAGGACAGCACGACGTCGTCGGGTCCGGCCTCGCCGGGCGGGATGAGCACGCCGCCCATGGCGTCGACCAGCGGCCTCACGGCCGCGACGAAGGGCGCGCCGGGGGACGCGTCACCGGTGGCGGTCACCGTCCGCCCTCCTCGATCACGCTGACCTGGAGCGAGATCCGGGTGGCGCCGACCGCGAGGGTCTCGCGCAGCAGGTCGCCCACGGCGGCCAGCACCGGTTCGCAGCCGCCCTCGACCGTGTTGCCGAAGGGGCCCACGTCCACGGTGTCCAGTTCCGCCGCCGCCACGACCTCCCGGGCCACCAGCGCGTGCGCGGGTGCCTCGTCCAGGTCGAAGGGCTCGGTCGTGAACTCCACTTTCAGTCGCACTGCGCCCCCATGGGATCTCCTCCGGCCCGGCCCGCCGCCAGGTGCGCGGACGTCGCCGCCCCGCTCGCGTGGGCAAGACCTTAACGGACCCGTCCCGGTGCGCCGAGAGATCGGCCGGAGGCCTTTCTCCCGCCCGGCCCTGACAGCGTTTCCCGCCTCCCGGCAGGTATCTTCCGGGCAGCAGAATTCCGCCATGCGGAATTCCGCTGCGGGGTGCGTCGCCGGAAAGGGGAGCGGTTCCTCATGCGGGCCGTGAGGCCCGTACGGCCCCGGCCGGGCCGTGAGGGCCGCCGGTCGAAAGCCGGCGCGGCCGTCGTGCCGCACCCTCGGACCAAGCTCTGAATCCGGCTCGTAAGGCTTGGGCGGGTGGCGTCGGCGGGCACATACCACGCAGGGGCCCGCCGCCACGGGGGGAGGCGGGCCCCTGCCCGACGGGGGGTGTGCGCGATGGACGACACAGCACTGGAGCGGCTGCGGCCGCACGAGGTCGCCCTGCTGCGGGGCGGGGCCCGCGCCGCTGTCACGGTGGCCGTGGTGGGGCTGTATCTGCGGGGCGCCGTCGAGGTGGGGCGGCCGGGCACGCTGCGGGCGTCGGGGGCGCCCCGGGACGTGCCCGACCCGCTGGAGCGCGCGGTGCTCGGCTGCCTGCGGGAGCCCGTGACACCGAAGAGGCTGGCCCGCCGGCCGGACGTCCGGGTGGCGACCGCGGAACTCCTCGCCGGCCCGGCCGGGTCCGGTCTGCTGGGCCCGCGGCTGCTCCGCCCGACCCGGCGGGCCCGCCGCGGCCTGCGGAGACTGCGCAGGCGGCATCCGGTCCCGGCGAGCCGGCAGGGGCTCACGGTCCACGACAAGCTGCTCGCCGTCGCCCTGCACGGCGAGGAGGCCCTGGCCGTCGTGGTACCCGTCTTCGCCCTGCGGGCCGGGCTGACCCCCCGGGCCCGGGTCGCGTACCGGGTCATGGCGCGCCGCCGTCCCCGCAACGACAACTGGTGGGCCGAGAGCCTGCAGTGGGGCGGCTTCGACGCGGGCGGGGACGGCGGGGACGGCGGCGGGGGCGGCGGGGAGTGAGCACGCGCCCGGCGCGTGCCCTGACGGCTCTCCCGTGCGCGGCCGGCGGTCAGCCGTCCGCGTACCGCTCCCGCAGCTCCACCTTGCGCACCTTCCCGGACACCGTCATCGGGAAGGCGTCGAGCAGGCCCAGCCGGCTCGGGATCTTGTAGTGGGCCAGCCGTCCCTCGCAGAAGGCGCGCACCTCGTCCAGGGTGGGCGGGTCCTGCGGGTCTCCCGGGACGACGCAGGCGAGGACCTCCTCGCCGTAGCGCTCGTGCGGCACGCCCACCACCTGGACGTCCTGGATCTTGGGGTGGCCGTAGAGGAACTCCTCGATCTCGCGCGGGTAGACGTTCTCCCCGCCGCGGATGATCATGTCCTTGATGCGGCCGACGATCTCGACGTAGCCGTCCTCCCGCATCACGGCCAGGTCGCCGGTGTGCATCCAGCGGCCGGGGTCGATCGCCTCGGCGGTCCGCTCGGGCTCGTTCCAGTAACCGAGCATCACGCTGTAGCCGCGGGTGCACAGTTCGCCCGCCGTGCCGCGCGGTGCGGTGACGCCCGTCGCCGGGTCGACGACCTTGACCTCCAGGTGCGGCAGGACCCGGCCGACCGTGCCCGTGCGGCGCCCGAGGTCGTCGTCCATGCGGGTCTGGAGCGACACCGGGGAGGTCTCCGTCATGCCGTAGCAGATGGATACCTGCTCCATGTGCATCTCGGTCACCACCCGCTTCATCACCTCCACCGGGCAGGGCGAGCCCGCCATGATGCCGGTGCGCAGCGAGGTGAGGTCGTACCGCGCGAAGCCGGGGAGGTTCAGCTCCGCGATGAACATGGTGGGTACGCCGTAGAGGGACGTGCAGCGTTCCCGTTCCACGGCCTCCAGGGTGGCCGCCGGGTCGGAGGACGGGGCGGGGATCACGACGCAGGCGCCGTGCGCGGTGGCCGCGAGGTTGCCCATGACCATGCCGAAGCAGTGGTAGAAGGGCACCGGCACGCAGATCCGGTCGTGTTCCGAGTAGCCGATGGTGCGGCCCACCCAGAACCCGTTGTTGAGGATGTTGTGGTGGGAGAGCGTGGCGCCCTTCGGGAAGCCGGTGGTGCCCGAGGTGTACTGGATGTTGATCGGGTCGTCGCAGCTCAGCCCGGCGCTCGCGGCGTCCAGCGCGTCCCGGCCGACGCGGGCGGCGGAGGCGGTGAGCGCGTCCCAGGTGGGGTCGCCGATGTAGACGACCGTGCGCAGGCCGGGACAGGCGCCGCGCACCTGTTCGACCAGGGCGCGGTAGTCGCTGCTCTTGTGGGCCTGCGAGGCGATCAGCAGGGAGGTCCCGGACTGGTTGAGGACGTACTCCAGCTCGTGCGCCCGGTAGGCCGGGTTGATGTTCACCATGATCGCGCCGATGCGGGCGGTGGCGTACTGGACGAGCATCCACTCGGGGCAGTTGACCGCCCAGATGCCCACCCGGTCGCCCTTGGTGACACCCTCGGCGAGCAGGCCGCGGGCCAGCTCGTCCACGGCCGCGCCGAATTCGGCGTACGTCCAGCGCCGCCCGGACACCACGTCGACCAGGGCCTCGCGGTCGGGGAAGGCGGCCACCGCGCGGTCCAGGCCGGCGCCGATGGTGTCGCCGAGGAGGGGCACGTCGCTCGTGCCGTGCGTGTAGGAGAGGGGGGTGGTCACCGGAAGTCCTCCTCGCGGTACTCGTCGGCGGAGCCGGCGGCCGTGGCCTCGCGCAGCTCGACGCGGCGGATCTTGCCGGACACGGTCTTGGGCAGTTCGCCGAACTCCAGGCGGCGGATGCGCTTGTACGGGGCGAGGACCTCGCGGGAGTGCTCGAACAGCGCCTTCGCGGCGTCCGGCCCCGGCTCGAAGCCCTCGGCGAGCACGACGTACGCCTTCGGCACGGCGAGCCGCAGCGGGTCGGGGGCGGGGACCACGGCGGCCTCGGCGACCGCCTCGTGCTCCAGCAGGGCGCTCTCCAGCTCGAACGGGGAGATCTTGTAGTCGGACGCCTTGAACACGTCGTCGGCGCGGCCGATGTAGGTGAGGTAGCCGTCTGCGTCGCGGGAGCCGATGTCGCCGGTGCGGTAGTAGCCGCCCGCCATGGCCTCGGCGGTCTTCTCCGGGTCGCCGTGGTAGCCGGTCATCAGGCCGACCGGGCGCTCGGACAGGTCGAGGGCGATCTCCCCCTCGTCGGCGCCGGGCTCACCGGTGACCGGGTCGAGGAGTTCGACGCGGTAGCCGGGCCCGGGGCGGCCCATGGAGCCCGTCTTGAGGACCTGGCCGGGACTGTTGGCGATCTGCACGGCGGTCTCGGTCTGCCCGAAACCGTCCCGGACGGTGACGCCCCAGGCGCGCCTGACCTGCTCGATGACCTCCGGGTTGAGGGGCTCGCCGGCGGCGACGGCCTCCCGCGGTCTCGTGCGCAGCGCGGTGAGGTCGGCCTGGATGAGCATGCGCCACACGGTGGGCGGCGCGCAGAACGTGGTGACGCCCGCGCGGTCCATCTCCGCCATCAGCCGGGCCGCGTCGAAGCGGGTGTAGTTGTGGAGGAAGACCGTCGCCTCGGCGTTCCACGGCGCGAACAGGTTCGACCACGCGTGCTTGGCCCAGCCGGGCGAGGAGATGTTCAGGTGCACGTCGCCGGGCCTGAGGCCGATCCAGTACATGGTGGCCAGGTGTCCGACCGGGTACGAGGTGTGGGTGTGCTCGACCAGTTTGGGGCGGGCGGTGGTGCCGGACGTGAAGTACAGCATCAGGGTGTCGTCGGCGGCGGTGGGGCCGTCCGGGGCGAACCCGTCGGGTGCCGCGTACGCCTCCTCGTACGGCAGCCAGCCCGGTGCGGCGCCCGCGCCGACGGCGATCCGGCCGTAGCCGCCGGGCACCTCGTCGAACTTGGCGGTGTCGGCGCCGCGCACCACGACGTGGGCGACCCTGCCGCGCCGCACGCGGTCGCGCAGGTCGGCGGGGCCGAGCAGCGGGGTCGCGGGGATGACGACGGCGCGCAGCTTCATCGCGGCCAGCGCCGTCTCCCACAGTTCGGGCTGGTTGCCGAGCATCACCAGCACCCGGTCCCCGGCACGCACGCCCCGCCCGCGCAGCCAGTTCGCGACGCGGTCGGAGCGGGCGGACAGCTCGGCGAAGGACAGCTTCGCCTCCGTGCCGTCCTCCTCGACGATGTGCAGGGCGGTCCGGTCGTTGCCGGCGGCGACGACGTCGAACCAGTCGAGTGCCCAATTGAAGTGCGCGGGCCGGGGCCAGGTGAAGCCGTCGTGGGCCGCGGCCCAGTCCTCGCGGTGCTCCAGCAGGAAGTCCCGTGCCCCGCGGAAGGCGTCCGTCGCCGTCGTCATGTGTCATCCTCTCTGGCCGGCCCGGCCCCGGCGCGCGCCGCCGTGGGCGCTCGCGCGCGGTGCCGGGCCTTGCCGGGCGGCTCCCCGCCATCGTGTAATCCGTGATGCAGGTCTCACTACCCCCGAACGGGGGTGTCCGGACGCCGACCCGCCGGAGCGGGCTCCGGGCGCTCACCGCCGCACCGGCACGGAAGGGCGAGGACGTGGCAGCGGACCCCAGGGCAGTGGCCGCGGTGGAGATCCGCGGCGCGCTGACACGGCTGCGGCACACGACCGGGCTGCCGGTCGCGTTCGGCGGCCTGCTGGACGCCGGGCAGCGGCAGGTGCGGATCAGTGAGCTGAGCGGCACCGCCACGCGGGCGCTGCGCGCGCTCGCGGTGACCTCGGGCAACGGCCTGGGCGGCAAGGCGGTGGCACTGGCCCGGCCGTGCGCGGTCACGGACTACGCGGGTTCCCGGCAGATCAGCCACGAGTACGACGCGGCGGTCGCCGCCGAGGGCCTGTGCTCGGTGCTGGCGGTGCCCGTGGTGGTGGGACGCCGGGTGCGCGGCGTGCTCTACGGCGCGCTGCGCACGGCCCGGCCGCTGGGCGACCGGACGCTGGGCGCGGCCGTGGCGGCGGCGCGGGACGTGGAACAGGCCCTGGTGGTGCGGGAGCGGGCGCAGGACGTGTGCGACGAGGCGGCGGCCCTGCTGACGGCGGCCCGGCACCGGACGGCCGACGGCCAGGCGTGGGAGCGCGTACGGGAGGCGCACGCGACGCTGCGAGCGCTGGCCCCGCGCCTCATCGACCCCGAACTGCGCGAGGAACTGCTCGGCGCGTGCGACCTGCTGGCCGAGCCCTCCGCCCCGGCACCGTCACGGGTCGCCCTCGCGCCCCGTGAACTGGACGTCCTGGCCTGCGTCGCCTCCGGCGCCACCAACGCGCTCGCGGCCGAACGGCTGGGCCTGAGCCCCGAGACGGTCAAGGGCTACCTGCGCTCGGCGATGCGCAAGCTGGGCGCGCGCACCCGGGGCGAGGCGGTGGTCGCGGCACGGCGGACGGGCGGACTGCCGTAGGGGCGGGGCCGGGTGCGGCTGGCGCCCGTCGCACTGGGCCCGCCCGGGCCCGTTCGAGCCCGCTCGGCCGCTCGGCGAGGCCCACGCCCGGCCGGGTACGGCGGGGAGGCCCCAGGGCGGCCGGGGCGTGAGGCGACCGGGGCCGCACTGGGGCTCCCGGCGCCGTGAGACGACCGGAGGCGTGAGACTGCCGGGGGCCCTTGGGGGCCGGGTCCGTGAGGCGGCTCCCGTCGGCCGGGGCCGGCGAGCCGCGTCCCCGCATCCGGTCGGCAGAGCGGCCACCCGCCCGTCCACCGGCGGGACCGGGACCGGGACCGCAGGGCCGGACCCACCGCCCCGCGGCCACACGGCCGGCCCGCGGCGCGGCCCCCGCGAACGCCGGGACCTGGGCGAGGCCGGGGTCCGGGGCCAGGGCCGGGTGCCGGATGCCGGGGTCCGGAGCCGCCAGCCACGCCCGCCTGATCGCGCCCGCCGGGAGGCACCCGCCGGGGCCGGGCCCGTACGGCGCCCGACCGCGACGACGAGGCCCCGCGCCGCACCGCGGACCCCCACCGCGCCCCTTCCGTCGGCATCCGCGCCGCCCCGTCCCCGCACGGCTTCCCCCGGGCAACTCACTCGGCCCCGCCCCCGCGTTCCCGTACCTTGTCGCTGTTATTTCCCTCACGACCTCGGGAGCCCGGGTGGGAAAGACGTGTTGCCTAATATTGGCCAGGACACGCCACAGGGAGGGGAGCGGTGACCTTGCAACGGGACTTCGGGGAGCCTGCCAGAAACCGCTCCGAGCAGGTCATCGGGCAGGAGGAGCTGTTCGCCGCGGCTCGTGAGCAGCTCGCCCGGGGTGGCAGTGTCCTGCTGCACGGCCCGGCGGGCATCGGCAAGTCGACGGCGCTGCGGACCCTGGCCGCGGAGTACTCCGGCACCGCCCACACCGTGCTGCGCTGCTCGGCGACCGAGTCCGAGTCACATCTGCCGTTCCTGGCCCTCGCCGACCTCTTCGGGCTGGTCCTCGACCGGGTCGCGGGCAGTCTGCCCGCCGCCCAGCGCACCGCTCTGGAGTCCGCGCTGACGGGCCGGGGCGAGTCCACCCTCCAGCGGGACGGCCTCGCGCTGCGTCTCGCGGTGCTGTCGGCGCTGCGCGCGCTGGCCGCCGACGGGCCCGTCCTCGTCGTCGCCGACGACCTCCAGTGGCTGGATCCGGCCAGTGCCGAGCTGCTCGGGTTCGCGGCGCGCCGCCTCGGCGACACCCCCGTACACCTGCTGTGCGCGGTGCGCACCGACGGGGAGGAGTACGACCGGCACCTGCGGGCCACCCCGCCGGGCACCCTGGCGCTGCGGCTCGGGCCGCTCTCGCGCGGCCAGGTGTCCGCGCTGCTCGACCACCGCGGCTACCGCGGCCTGTCCCGCTCCACGGTGCGCGACATCCACCGCACCAGTGGCGGAAACCCGCTGTTCGCCCTCGAACTGGGCCGGGCCCTGGCGGAGAATCCCACCCCGCCCCGGCCGGGGGAACCCCTGCCGGTGCCGACGTCGCTGCGCGCCCTGGTGCTGAGCCGGCTGCGGATGCTGTCCTCCGAGGCCCGCCGCACCCTGCTGGTGGCGAGCGCGGGCGCCCGGCCCACGCTGGCGCTGCTGCACGCGGCCGGCCGGGAGAACGCCGAGGCCGAGACCGCGCAGGCCGCCGAGCTGGGCCTGCTCGCCACCGAGCCGGAGGGTCCCGCCGTACGGTTCGCGCACCCGCTGATCTCCGCCGCGCTCTACGCGGACGCGCCCGCGCAGGAGCGGCGGGCCGTGCACGCCGCGCTGTCCACGGCCGCCTCCGACCCCATCGAGCGGGCCCGGCACCTGGCGCTGGCCACCACCGGCACCGACCCGGACGTGGCCGCCCGGCTCGCCGAGGCCGCCGCGCTGGCCCGGGACCGCGGCGCCCCGTCGGTGGCCGCCTCCCTCGGTCTGCTCGCCGCCCGGCACACGCCCGCCGGCAGCACGCCCGGCCCCGACGAGCGGCGGCTGGCGGCGGCGGACGACGCCATGACCGCCGGGGAGGTCGACCTCGCCCGGCACATCGCCCGCGACGTCCTGACCCGGGCCACGGTGCCCGCGGACCGGGTGCGGGCCTGGATGGTGGTGGTGGAGGCCGCCGGGCAGGCCCTCGGCGACGTCGACGCGGTGTTCCCGCAGGCCCTCGCCGACGCCGGTGACGACCCGCGGCTGCTCGCCCAGGTCCACTACCAGCTCGCCTGGCGGGGCCTGGTCGTGGAGGGCGAGTTCGAGGAGGGCCGCCGCGAAGCCGCGCACGCCGCGCAGCTCGCCGAGCGCGCCGGGGACCGCCGCACCGAGCTGATGGCACTGTCCTTCCAGGCGCAGACCGAGACCCTGATGGGGCACCCCGAGGCGCCCGCCACCATCAGACGCGCGCTCACCGAACCCCAGGACCCGCAGGTGGCGTGCCACCACAACGGCGCCGGATCGGCCCGCTTCCGCTGGCTCATCATGAGCGACCAGCTCGGCGAGGCACGCACCACCGTGACCGCCCTGCTGCGCGAGGCACGGCGGCGCGGCATGGTCGAGAGCGAGGTGCACTACGTACGGATGCTCGCCGAGACCGAACTGCGCGCCGGGCACTGCGGCCGGGCCCTCGACCTGGCCCGCGAGAGTCTGCGGCTGGCCCGGGACTGCGGCATCGGCGAGGTGCCCTCCGCGCTGCTCACCTCCCTCGCGGAGGCCTCCGGCGGCGACGTGGACAGCGCCCTCGCGCTGGCCCGCGAGGCCGTCGGGCAGGCCGAGGAGGACGGCGACCTGATGTACGTCTCGCGCGCGCTGGCCGCCGTGGGCTACGCGCAGCTCGTGGCCGGGGACGTCGCGGGCACGGTCCGCACCCTGCGCCGGGTGCGGGAGCTGGAGAACGGCCTCGGCATCACCGACCCGGCCCGGGGCCGCTGGCAGACCGACCTCGTCGAGGCGCTGGTCCGCGCCGGGGAACTCGACGAGGCGCAGGAACTCGTCGACGTGACCCGCGAGCAGGCCCTGCGGCTGTCCCGTGACAGCGTGGTCGCCGCCCTGGACCGCGCCGAGGCCCTCGTCCGGGCGGCACGCGGCGAACACGACGCGGCCATCGAGCAGTTGACCGCGGCGCAGCGGCGGCTCGCCGGGCTGGGGGCCGGTCTGGAGGAGGCGCGGGCCGCGTTCTCGCTGGCCGCGCTGCGCGCCCCCGCCTCGGGCGGCCCGGCGTCGTACGAGGAGGCGGCCCGGCTGATGCGGCGCTGCCGGGCGCTGCCCTGGCTGAGACAGGTCGACGCGGCGGCAGCGGAGAGTCCCGCCGCGCCGCCGGCCGCGCCGGACGCCGGGGCGGACGGCCTGGAGGGCCTCGCCTCGATGGAGCGTCAGGTCGCCTCCCTGGTCATGGAGGGCGCGACCAACCGGGAGATCGCCGCCCGTCTGTTCATCAGCGTCAAAACCGTCGAGGCCACCCTGACCCGGGTCTACCGCAAGCTGGGCATCCGGTCGCGGGTGGACATCGTCCGGCTGGCGGCCGGCCGCCGCCCCGGCTGAGGCGCGCGCGGGGCGCCCGCGGGCCGCCGAGGTGAGGATGCCACGCGCCCGCCCGCGAGGGACCGAGGGTTTTCCCTGCCCCAACTCCCTTAGGGGGTTCCCTCATTGGGGCTCCGGCGGGCCTGCTCCTAGCGTGAAGCCGTGCCGCTCGCCGGGCATCACAGGGGCCTCCCCGAGGCTCTCGTGCCACCCCCCCACCCCCCGCGCGAATCCCCACCGGCAAAAACCTGAGGAGACACTCATGTTCGGGTTCGACCGTGCAAGACGTGCCGCCGCCGCCCTCGCCGCGACCGCCGCCGCCACCTTCGCCGCCGCCCTCCTCGCCGCTCCCGGCGCCACGGCCGCACCGCAGCCCATCGTGGGCGGTACGACGACGACCACGTCGTCGTATCCCTTCATGATGCAGATCACGGACGCCAACCAGAACCAGTTCTGCGGCGGCACCCTGGTCTCCCCGACCAAGGTCGTCACGGCCGCGCACTGCATGGTCGGCGAGACCACCAGCAGCATCCGCGTGGTCGGCGGCCGGACCTACCGCAACGGCACCAACGGGACCGT
>DASTDN010000544.1:0-5753 GCA_035710365.1 Streptomyces sp.
GACGTCCGAGGCCGGGGGGAGGACGACGAGGAACGAGGAGAAGGCCGACATGGCGGGCCGAGAGGACGGCACACGACGCACCGCGACGGTGGACGGCACCCCCGCGCCGTGGGCCGAGAAACTGCTGGAACACCTGCGCCCCGCCGGACGCGACATCGGCAGGGTCCTCACCTGGCTCGCCGACACCGTGGACGGCCCCGTGTGCCTGCGCGACGACACCGGCGCGCTGCTCGCCGGCACCCCCCTCACCCTCGACGAGAGACTCGTCACCGGCATCGTCACCGGCCGTATCGCCTCCGCCGCCTGGGAGGACCGGGGCGCCCACCTGCGTCTGGTGCGCGTGGAGCACGGCGGCGCAGCACGCGCCGCCGTCCTCGCCGTCTCCCGCCGCGCCCCCTTCGACCGGCGGACCTCCGACATCGTCAC
The DNA here is from genome assembly GCA_035710365.1 of Streptomyces sp. Lineage (GTDB taxonomy): Bacteria > Actinomycetota > Actinomycetes > Streptomycetales > Streptomycetaceae > Streptomyces. The sequence goes on from DASTDN010000544.1 coordinate 427, forward strand.
CCACACCGCGCAGGTCGTGGAGATCCTGCTGCGCGCCCACGAGTCCACCGCCGCCGGGCACCGGCTGGAGCGCGCCACCTCCGACCTGCGGCTGGCCATCCTCCAGTTGCTCATGGTCGAGGACACCGTCTCGGCCCGCCGCGTCGCCGCCGGTCTGTGGCCCGGACTGCTCGACACCGACACCGCGTGCGTGTACGTCGTCGAGAGCTGCACCGAGGAACGCGACCGGCTCGCCGCCGCCTGCCTGCAGACCACCGGCGACCGCGCCCTCGTGGTGCGCTGCCCCGCCATGGACGGCCACATCATCGTCGTCACCTCCAGCGAGAGCGTCAGCGGCGAGCTGCGCACCCTGGTCGCCCGGCACCCCGACACCTTCCTCGGCGGCAGCGCGAGACAGCGCCTCGCCAACACGGCCGCCGCCTACGGGCAGGCCGTCAGCGCACTCGCCGTGGCCCGCTTCCGCCCCGACAAGACGGCCGTCTACGCCGAGCGCACCCACCCCGAGCGCCTGATGGACCCGGTCGCGCTGCGCGCATGGACGCACCACGTCCTGCGTCCGCTCGACGCGCTGCCCCACCACACCCGCGCCGAACTCCTCGCCACCACCCGTCTGGGCCTGGAGTTCACGGCCGTCAGCACCGCGCGCATCCTCGGCGTCAGCCGCAACACCGTGCGCGCCCGCATGGAGCGCATGGAGGCCCTGCTCGGCACCGACTTCACCGACCTCACCGTCCGCGCGACCGTGCAGCTCGCCCTCAACACCCAGATCGCCCTCACCGAGACCGCCCCCGGCCGCCCCGCCGCCGACGGCGCCCGCCTGGACGACCTGCTGGCCTCGCCCGCCGTCCGCAACTGGGCGCGCGACCTGCTGGGCAAGATGGACGGCGACGCCCGCAACCTGCGCCGCACCCTGCGCACCTGGATCGCCGCGGGGGGCAACGCCGAACGCACCGCGCAGGCCCTCGGCGTCCACGCGCAGACCGTCCGCGAACACGTCCGCAGCGCCGAACCCGTCCTCGAACACCAGCTCCTCGCCGGAGGCGGGGACCTCTACGAGGTCGTCCTCGCCCACCTCGCCGTCGGCGACCTCGACCAGCCCGCGCTGGGGCGGACGAAAACGGGCCATCCGGACTCACTTGTGCACGGCTGAGTGCTGTCGGGCGCGCAGCGGGCACCGACGCGATTCACAAGGTCCGCGCCGGGCACGTAGGTTCATCGAGCCGGGGGCACGACCGGAACGGGGGACCGGTCGCGCCCCACGGCCCCTTCCTTCCCGGCCGCGCCGGTGTCGTTCCGGCCGCGGACGGCCGCTCCGGCCGCATCCGCCCGCCCCGGACAGCTCCCTCCCTCCGGCCGGTGCGACTCCGTGCGTCGGTCGTCGCCCGCCGTGACGCGCGGCCCCCGCGGCCCCCTGTGTGCCGCGACGGAGGCCGGGTACCCGGCCCGCGCCGACGGGCCCGCCCAGCGGCGGGGACCCCGGACCCGGCACGACAGGCACGAGTCGGATGGAGGAGGCCCGCATGACCAGTGGCGCCGAGACCGGAGGCGTGACCGGCACACAGGACAAGGACTACAACCTGATCTGGTACGTGGAGGCGTGCCTCAGCAACGCGCTGCGCCTGGAGTCCTACATCGAGGACGCGCAGCGCGCCGGCGACACCGAGGCGGCGGACCTGTTCCGCAAGGCCCAGGCGGACAGCCGCAAGGGCGCCGAAATGGGCAAGGACCTGCTGCGCGCCCGCCTCGGCGGCGGCTGACCGCACGACGACAGCACGTCACGGACGCCCGCCGGGCGTCGCCGGCACGGCCCGGCCCTCGCGAGACGAGGGCCGGGCCTTCGCCGTGCGTCCGCCTCGCCCCTCCGTCCCTCCCCCCCCCGCGACCTGCGGAAACGCCCCGTCTCAGCGCCGTCACCCTCCGTGCGTCACTGGAATGCCGTAAGCGGCCGTGCCCCGCTGCGCCGGACGGCGGAAGCTGAGGCGGGGCCCGACGGCCTCCGGAGAAGACAGGGCGGCCCGGCCGCGACGTGTCCGCGCCGGGCCCGCACGCCGCCGACGGAGGAGGCACCGCATGACCACCGCGAACCCGACGGGCTGGGAACACGCCGTCGTCACCGGGGGCGCAGGCTTCCTCGGCTCCCACCTGTGCGCCGCCCTGCTGCACGCCGGCACGGCCGTGACCTGCGTGGACGACTTCAGCACCGGCCGGGCGGAGAACCTCGCGCCGCTCCTCGACCGTCCGGGCTTCACCCTCGTGCACGCCGACGTCGCCGAGGGCCTCCCCGTCGAACGGCCCCCCGACCTCGTCCTGCACCTGGCGTCCCCCGCGTCCCCGGCCGACTACCAGAGGCTGCCCCTGCACACCATGGAGACCGGCAGCCTCGGCACCCGCCACGCCCTGGAACTCGCCCACGCGTCCTCGGCCCGCTTCCTGCTGACCTCGACGTCCGAGGTGTACGGCGACCCGCAGCAGAACCCGCAGGACGAGCGCTACTGGGGCAACGTCAACCCGGTCGGCCCGCGCAGCGTCTACGACGAGGCCAAGCGGTTCGCCGAGGCGCTGACCACCGCACACGCCGAGACGCGCGGCACCGACACCTGCATCGTGCGCCTGTTCAACACCTACGGCCCGCGGATGCGCGGCCACGACGGGCGCGCCGTGCCGACGTTCGTGCGCCAGGCGCTCGCCGGTGAGCCCCTCACGGTGACCGGCGACGGACGGCAGACCCGCTCCCTGTGCTACGTCGACGACACCGTGTCCGGCATCCTCGCGGCGGCCGGGCACGGCCTGCGGGGACCGGTCAACCTCGGCAACCCCGCTGAGATCACCATGCTCGACCTGGCCCGCCTCGTCATCGGACTCAGCGGCTCCGGCTCGGAGATCCGCTTCGTCGAACGCCCCGTGGACGACCCCGCCGTGCGCTGCCCGGACATCACGCTGGCCCGCGACAAGCTCGGCTGGGAACCGCGCGTGCGGGCCGACGAGGGCCTTCGCCGCACGATCGACTGGTTCCGCGCCGAGGCCGCGGTCACCGAGGCCGCGGCCGCGGCGCCGACGGGAGCCGACGGCGCGGCCGGAGCCGGCACCGGAGCCTGAGCGCGCTCCTCCGCCTCCCCGAGCGGCGTCCCCTCCGGGCCGCTCCGAACCGCCGAAAGGCCTGGCCCCCATGCGCATCCTCGGAATCAACGCACTCTTCCACGACCCCGCCGCCGCCCTCGTCGTCGACGGGCGGACCGTCGCCGCCGCGGAGGAGGAGCGGTTCTCGCGCCGCAAGCACGGCAAGCGGCCCGTGCCGTTCTCCGCCTGGGAACTGCCCGAGAAGGCCGCCGCCTGGTGCCTGAGACACGCCGGTCTGCGCCCGCGGGACCTCGACGCGGTGACGTACTCCTACGACCCGTCACTCGCCCGCCCCGCCCGCGAATGCGGACTCGACGACCCGTGGGACCACCTGCGGCAGACCTACGCGCGCGAGGCACCCGGCTTCCTCCGGGCGGCGCTGCCCGGCCTCGACCCCGCCATCGTGCGCTTCGTGCCGCACCACATGGCGCACGCGGCGTCGGGCGCCTTCGCCGCGCCCGACGCCGAGAACTCCTCCGTCCTCGTCCTGGACGGCCGCGGAGAACGCGCCTCCCACCTCGCCGCCCGCCGGACCGGCCGCCGCCTGGAGGCGCTGTACGCGCAGGACCTGCCGCACTCCCTGGGCCTGGTCTACGAGGAGCTCACCGAACACCTCGGGTTCCTGCGCTCCGCCGACGAGTTCAAGGTGATGGCGCTCGCCTCCTACGGCACCCCCCGCATGCGGGACGCGCTGCGCCGCCACGTGTACCCGGCCGGCGACGGCGGCTTCCACGCCACCGGCGTGCCCTGGCCCGAACTCTGCCCGCCGCGCGGCCCCGACGAGCCGTGGACACAGGCCCACGCGGACACCGCCGCCAGTGCCCAGGCCGTCCTGGAGGAGACGCTGCTGGACCTGGTGCGCTGGCTGCACGGCCGGACCCACGACCGCGTGCTGACCCTCGCCGGGGGCGTCGCCCTCAACTGCGTCGCCAACTCCCGCATCGCCCGCGAGGGCCCCTTCGACCGGGTGTGGGTGCAGCCCGCCGCCGGGGACGCCGGTACCGCGCTCGGCGGCGCCCTGCTGCTGTCCGCCGCCACCGGCGACGCACCCGCCCCCATGACCCGAGCCGACCTGGGCCGCGACTGGTCCGACGCCGAACTGGGCGCCTGGCTGAAGACCGCCGCCGTGCCCTTCGAGCGCCCGCCGGACATCGCGGCGACCGTGGCGCGGGCCCTCGCGGGCAACGCCGTCGTGGCCTGGTTCCAGGGCCGCTCCGAGTACGGGCCGCGCGCCCTCGGACACCGCTCGCTGCTCGCCCACCCCGGCCACGCGGGCAACCTGGAACGCCTCAACGACGTCAAGGGCCGCGAGCAGTTCCGGCCCGTCGCGCCGATGGTGCTCGCCGACCGCGCCGCCGGCATCTTCGACGGGCCGCTGCCCAGCCCGTACATGCTGTTCGTGCACGACGTCGCCCCCGCGTGGCGGGAACGCATCCCCGCGGTCGTCCACGTCGACGGCACGGCCCGCGTCCAGACCGTCGACCCGGCCGCCGAACCGCTCCTCGCCCGCGTGCTCACCGAGTTCGAACGGCTCACCGGGCTGCCCGTCGTCGTCAACACCAGCCTCAACACCGCCGGGCGGCCCATGGCCGACGACCCGCGCGACGCGCTGGAGTGTTTCGGCTCCGCACCCGTCGACCTGCTGGCCGTCGGCCCGTACGCCGTCCGGCGCGGCGACCTCTTCGCCGTCCGCGGCGGCCCGGAACGGGGAGGGGACGCGTGAACATCCTGCTGTGGCACGTGCACGGCTCCTGGACGACGGCGTTCGTGCAGGGCCCGCACACCTACCTCGTCCCCGTCACCCCCGACCGCGGCCCCGACGGACTCGGCCGCGCCCGCACCTTCACCTGGCCCTCGTCCGTGCGCGAAACGACCTCCGAGGGACTGCGGGACACCCCCGTCGACCTGGTCGTCCTCCAGCGCCCGCACGAACCCGCCCTGGCCGAACGCCGGCTGGGCGGCCGGCGGCCCGGACGGGACGTGCCCGCCGTGTACCTGGAGCACAACGCCCCCGACGGCGCCGTGCCCCGCACCCGGCACCCCCTGGCCGACCGCGACGACCTGACGATCGTGCACGTCACCCACTTCAACCGGCTGTTCTGGGACTGCGGAACCACCCGCACCGAGGTGATCGAGCACGGCGTCGTCGACCCCGGGCACCGCTGGACCGGCCGGACCGCCCGCGCCGCGGTCGTCGTCAACGACCCCCT
>DASTDN010000545.1:0-8803 GCA_035710365.1 Streptomyces sp.
GGACGCGGGCGCGAGGGTGCCGGACGGGGAGGGGCGGGCCCGCCGGGCACACGGCGAGGGCCGCACCCCCCTGGGAGTGCGGCCCTCGCACGACGGGCGTGCTGTCGTGGCCGGGACTAGCGGACTTCCGTGATCTCCGGCCCGCGCTGCAACTGGCCCATGCCGCCGGAGAAGCGGGAGCCGGACTGTTCGTCCTGCTGGACGCCCTCGGGGACCATCTGGGCGTCGTTCGGAAGCTTCAGGACGATCGGGTCGCGGGGAGCCATCGGCCCCTCGCCGCGGACCACGACGGTGTCCCGGAAGATCGACTCCAGCAGTCCGGCGGCCTGCGGCTGCACGGCGCCCTGGCCGGAGATCACACCGCGCAGGAACCAGCGCGGGCCGTCCACGCCGACGAACCGCACGACCTGGAAGCCGCCGGTGCCGTCCGGCAGCTGCACGGGCACCTGGGCCCGCAGCTCCCAGCCCAGCGGGCCCTCGACCTCGTCGATGATGCCGCCCTGCTGGGTGATGCCGCCCGCGATCTCCTCACGGACCTCGCCCCAGATGCCCTCGCGCTTGGGGGCGGCGAAGGCCTGCAGTTGGACGGCGCTGTCGCGGAGCACGACGGTCGCCGCGACGATCGCGTCGCCGGCCACCTCCACCCGCAGCTCCATGCCGTCGACGCCGGGCACGAAGAGGCCGCCCAGGTCGACCCGGCCCTCGGCCGGCTCACGCACCTCGGAGACGTCCCAGGGGCCGTCGGGCCGGGGCTCCGGCTCCAGCTTCACGCGCTCGCGCACGGTCTCGTCGTCCGCCTCGGTGCCGACGCTGTCGACGACCTGCTCGGCCTCGCCGGCCGCGCCCTCGGCGGCATCCTTATTCTTGCGACGTCCGAACACGTCACTGTCCTTCCCGGTCGGATACGACCGAAGCGTATCGATTCCCACCCGCCAGACCGCTCGGGGCGGCCTGGCCGTCGGTGCCGCACTCGCCGCCCACCGAGGCGTGGCCCCCGGTGGACCCGAAGCCCCCCTCGGCCCGCGCCGAATCGGGAAGTTCCGCCACCTCCTGGAAGCGGACCCTCTCGACCTGCTGGACAACCAGTTGGGCAATCCGGTCGAAGCGCTCGAACCGCACAGACTCGCGCGGGTCGAGATTCACCACGATTACCTTGATCTCCCCACGGTACCCGGCATCAACCGTCCCCGGGGCATTCACCAGTGCCACACCGCACCGCGCGGCCAGCCCGGACCGCGGGTGCACGAAGGCCGCGTACCCCTCGGGCAGGGCCACGGACACCCCCGTCGGCAGCACGGCACGCTCGCCGGGCCCGAGTTCGCACGCCTCGGTGGTCCGCAGATCGGCCCCGGCGTCGCCGGGATGCGCGTACGCGGGCAGCGGCACGCCGGGGTCGACGCGGCGGACCAGGACGTCGAGCGGGCGGCGGTTCACGGGTTCACCTCGAAGGCGCGGGCCCTGCGGACCTGGTCGGGGTCGCTCATGGCGGCCCGGATCTCCTGCTCGCGGCCGTTGTCGGTGAAGTGCTCGACCTTGACCTCGACGAACAGCGCGTCCGCGCGGACGGCGACGGGCCCCTCCGGGCCGCCGATCCGGCCGGTGGCCGTGGAGTAGATCTTGCGCCCGGCCACCGCGGTCACCTCGGCCGTCAGGTGCAGCGTGGTGCCGACCGGCACGGGCCGCACGAAGTCGGTCTCCAGGCGCCCGGTCACGGCGATGGTCCGCAGCAGCCAGCTCAGCGAGCCGAGGGTCTCGTCGAGGGCGGTGGCGAGCACCCCGCCGTGGGCCAGCCCGGGGGCGCCCTGGTGGGCGCTCTGCACGGTGAACTCGGCGGTGACGCGGACGCCTTCGCCCGCGCGGGCCCGCAGGTGCAGTCCGTGGGGCTGCTCGCCGCCACAGCCGAAACACTGGCCGTAGTGGGACCCGAGGAGTTCGCCGGGTGCGGGGGCGTCGGGGTGCCGCACGGGGCGCGCCGCGTCGGCGGGGGGCTGAAGGGCTGCGGAAGTACCACTCACAGGCGCAGACCTTACCCGCGAGTCGGTGCCCGCCGGACACCGTGCCAAGCTTGTTCCATGCAGCTCTCCGCCGCCCCGTACGAAGAACGCCTCACCGCCCCCCGCTCCTGGTGGCTGGTCTCCGTGCTCGTGGGGGTGTCGCTGGCCCTGGTGCTGCTGCTGTACGGCACGCTGGCGATGCTCGGCGGCCTGGCCGGCGGCACGGCCGTCGCGGCGGTCGTCACCAGTTCGTACGGTTCGGTGCGCATCCGCGTCGTGGGGGACGCACTGATCGCGGGCGAGGCGCGCGTCCCGGTGTCGGCGCTGGGCGAGGCGGAGGTGCTGGACGCGGAGGAGGCGCGCGCCTGGCGCACCTACAAGGCGGACGTACGGGCCTTCCTGCTGCTGCGCTCCTACATCCCGACGGCGTTGCGCGTGGAGGTCACCGACCCCGAGGACCCGACGCCGTACCTGTACCTGTCGACGCGGGAGCCGGAGCGGCTGGCGGAGGCGATCCGGGCGGCGAGGGCGGCCGTCGCGGACCGGGGCTGACCCGCGGCGGACGGTCGCGGGCCGTTTCGCCACTCGCCGTGCCCGCGGCCGCGCCGTCCGCTCTCAGGGCCCGGGGTACCCCGGGCCCTTCGTCATGTCCAGGGCGTCCGGCGGGGTCCTCAGGGCGGGGAGGCCGCCGAGGGCGTCCCACGGCACCTGGTGTTCTCGCAGGTCGTTGCGGATGCGGGCGGCGAGCTTGCGGGTGTCCCTGCGGTTGACGGCCGCGCCGACGGCGGCGCCCACCATGAAGGGCAGCAGGTTCGGCAGGTCCCGCACGAGCCGCTTCATGATCTGGTGACGCAGTTGCTGCTTCATGGGGCCGTTCAGCGTGGCGCTCAGTGTGGACGGCTTCCGCACGTCGATCCCGCGCTCTCCCGACCAGGAGTTCAGGTACGCGGTGGAGCGCTGCCCGAGGGCGCCGGGCGGACGCCGGCCGTAGACCTCGTGGAGTTCGGCGATCAGCTTCAGCTCGATCGCGGCGACGCCGGTGATCTCGGCGGCGAGTTCGGCGGGCATCGCGGGCGGTACGGGGAGCATCGCCGCGGCTCCGACGCCCGCGCCGACCGTGGCGCTCGCCTTCACGGCGCCGCTCACGAGCCGGTCGGCGATCTGCTCGGGGCCGAGGCCCGGGAACTGCCTGCGCAGGGCCGCCAGATCCCGCACGGGTACGCGCGGGGCGATGTCGATGATCCGGTCGGCGAGATGGGTCAGGCCCGCACGCGCGACGCCGCTGCTCCTGCGGGCGCCGGCTCCGGCGCCGGAGCGGATCGCCGCCCACCGTCGCAGGGCGGGCTGTCTGCCGGTGTCCGGGGCGGCCGGGTCGGGAGTGGCCGGGTCCGGGGTGGCCGGGGGTGCCGGGCCGTCGTCCCGGTCCCCCGCCGGTTGTTCGAGCGAGGCCGCCGCCCCCGTGGTGGTGGGGCCCCGCTCGTCGTCACGCGCGCCGATCGGGCCTCGCGGCCCTCGGTCCGCTTCCCCAGGGATGTCCCTCTCGGTGAAGCGGCGCTTCCAGGGAGGGGTCGAGCCAGTCACGGCCGACCCGTCCTCAGTCGCAGTCGCGGCAGATCGGCTGACCGTTCTTCTCGCGGGCCAGCTGGCTGCGGTGGTGCACCAGGAAGCAGCTCATGCAGGTGAACTCGTCCTGCTGCTTGGGCAGCACACGGACTGCCAGTTCCTCGTTCGAGAGGTCGGCGCCGGGGAGCTCGAGGCCCTCTGCCGCCTCGAACTCGTCGACGTCGACTGCGGAGGCCGACTTGTCGTTCCGTCGAGCCTTCAGCTCTTCGAGGCTGTCCGAGTCGACGTCGTCGTCGGTCTTGCGTGGAGTGTCGTAGTCGGTTGCCATGGTCGCTCTCCCCCTCTGGGTGTCTGCGGTGTCTCCAGCGCACGTAACGCGTGAGAGGCCGGACTTGTGCCCGACCCGAGGCGGAGATTTTGCCTCACATCAAGGTCTGTTACTCAATCGACACCCAACCGGACTCCTCACGAGTGATCGGCTTGGATGGCGAAGGGGACCGTACACGGTCGGGATGCCGCACTCAAAGGCGTCTCACCGTGTACTTCCCGTGATCAGGACCCCCGAAAACCCGGATTTTCCCGGCTTTCCGCCACGGGGCATGATCACCGAGAGTGGATGGCCGGAAAATCGCCCTTGTGATCGATCACACACGGGTTCCCCGGGTGCCGCCTTCGAAGATTCCGCGCAAAGCGAACAACCCGCGGTGTCGGGGGCCATGATCTCAGATCGGGAGCGTGACCCGCATCATGAGCCCTCCTCCTTCCCTGGGCTGGGCAGAGATGTGCCCGCCGTGCGCACGGGTCACCGACCGGACGATCGACAGGCCGAGCCCGACGCCCTTGTCGCTGCCCGTGCGCTCGGTGCGCAGCCGCCGGAACGGCTCGAAAAGATTGTCGACCTCGTACGCCGGGACGACCGGGCCCGTGTTGGACACCATCAGCACCGCCTGGCCGTGCTGGATCTCCGTGACGACCTCCACCCAGCCCTCCTCCCGCACGTTGTACCGCACGGCGTTCTGGACGAGGTTCAGGGCGATCCGCTCCAGCAGGACGCCGTTGCCCTGCGCCACGGCCGGATCCCGTCTGCCGCGGAGTTCCACGCCCTTGGCCTCCGCCTCGCCGCGTACCTGCTCCAGGGCGCGCGAGGCGACCTCGGCCAGGTCCACGGGCTTTCTCTCCACGATCTGGTTGTCACTGCGGGCGAGGAGCAGCAGGCCCTCCACGAGCTGCTCACTGCGCTCGTTGGTGGCCAGCAGCGTCTTGCCGAGCTGTTGCAGCTCCACCGGGGCCTGCGGGTCGGACAGGTGGACCTCCAGCAGCGTGCGGTTGATCGCGAGCGGGGTGCGCAGCTCGTGGGAGGCGTTGCCGACGAAGCGCTGCTGGGCGGTGAAGGCCCGCTGGAGCCGCTCCAGCATGTCGTCGAAGGTGTCCGCGAGCTCCTTCAGTTCGTCGTCCGGGCCGTCCAGCTCGATCCGGCGGGACAGGTCCGAGCCGGCCACCGCGCGCGCGGTGCGGGTGATCCGGCCGAGCGGCGACAGGACCCGCCCGGCCATCGCGTAGCCGAACGCGAAGGCGATCACGGCGAGGCCGAGCAGGGCCAGCAGGGAGCGGCTGAGCAGGTTGTCCAGGGCGTGCTTGCGCTGCTCGTTGACGCACTCGTTGATGGCGCTGTTGAACGTACTGGGCGAGGCCTGGTCGGGCAGGTTGCACATGTCGCTGGTGACCTTGCCCTCGACGATCTCGAAGGGCAGGTCGCTGCCCACGTTCAGTGCCTGGGCCGCCAGCAGGTAGATGATCGACAGCAGCAGGATGCCCGCGATCAGGAACATGCCGCCGTACAGCAGCGTGAGACGTATGCGGATCGTGGGGCGCAGCCACGGGAAGGGCGGCACGGGTTTGCGGGGGTCCCAGGTGGGCTTGGGCGGGGCGGCGGGGGGTGTGGGGGTCGCGGCCATCGGAGCTCAGATCCGGTAGCCGGAGCCGGGCACCGTGACGATGACGGGGGGCTCGCCCAGCTTGCGGCGCAGGGTCATCACGGTCACCCGCACGACGTTGGTGAAGGGGTCGGTGTTCTCGTCCCAGGCCTTCTCCAGGAGCTGCTCGGCGGAGACCACGGCGCCCTCGCTGCGCATCAGCACCTCCAGCACGGCGAACTCCTTAGGCGCGAGCTGGATCTCCTTGCCGTCGCGGAAGACCTCGCGGCGGTTGGGGTCGAGCCGGATGCCGGCGCGCTCCAGGACCGGCGGCAGGGGCAGGCCGGTGCGCCGGCCGAGGGCGCGCACGCGGGCGATGAGCTCGCTGAAGGCGAAGGGCTTGGGCAGGTAGTCGTCGGCGCCGATCTCCAGGCCCTCGACCCGGTCGCTGACGTCGCCGGACGCGGTGAGCATCAGCACGCGGGTGGGCATGCCGAGCTCCACGACGCGGCGGCACACGTCGTCGCCGTGCACGAGCGGCAGGTCGCGGTCGAGGACGATCACGTCGTAGTCGTTGACGCCGATGCGCTCCAGGGCGGCCGCGCCGTCGTACACGACGTCGACGGCCATGGCCTCCCGGCGCAGTCCGGTGGCCACCGCATCGGCGAGCAGTTGCTCGTCCTCGACGACGAGTACGCGCACGTCGCTGGTCCTTCCTGGATGTCCGCCCGCACGGAGGCGCCGGGCGTGCCCGGGCGGCGGAGACTGCTGAGTGTGGTGCTCCATCCTGCCCTTTTCCGCCGTAAGTCGGCCGTAAGGCGGGCGGTGGGAGGGCACCGGAAGACGGACGGCGCGGGGGGTATGGGAGATTTTCTCGCCCTGTCGAGGTTTCCGCGGCGAGGAGCGGGGGGAGGACGGGTTTTACACCCCACGATCACGCTCTGCTCGTACCGCACGACCAGGCGGTACGAGTGATCCGCTTTCCGCAGGGCGGATGGGGGTGTCCGGAACCTCCGCCGCCCCGGCCGAGCGGCACCGGACATCCGCTTGAGACGTGATCGTCCCTCCGTACAGGCACACCCCCGTGCCACCACCCACGACCCAGGACGAGGGGGCGCAGCATGGACGCTTTCACCGCAGGACTTCTGCAGCGCATAAGGGCGACCGAGTCGGATCTCTCGCGGGCTCGTGACGAGGGCGACGACTTCCTCGTCGAGGTGGAGCAGGGCGAACTCGACGACCTGCGCCGTCTCGCCGCCGAACACGGGGTGGAGGTCAACGCCTACAGCGCCTGATCCGGCAGACGCGTACGTGACGGGCCCCGGCGGGCGATCCGCCGGGGCCCCGGCACGTCTCCGCGCAGGGCCGCCTCCCGGGGCCTCGGTGCGGCGGCCCTGCGCGTCCCCGCGGGTCAGTCGTGCCAGGCGCCGTACTCCTCCAGGAGGCTCTGGAGGGGCTCGAAGACGCCGGGGGTGCCCGCGACCGTGAGGTCCCGTGAGGGGCGCTGCCCGGGGCGGCCGCCGGTGAGCGCGCCCGCCTCCCTGGCGATCAGGTCGCCGGCCGCCCAGTCCCAGGCGTTGAGTCCGCGCTCGTAGTAGCCGTCGAGGCGGCCCGCGGCCAGGTCGCACAGGTCGACGGCGGCCGAGCCGCCGCGCCGGATGTCGCGCAGCCCCGGGATCAGCCTGGCGGCGACCTCGGCCTGGTGGGCGCGGACCTCCGCCACGTAGTTGAAGCCGGTGGAGACCAGGGCCTCCGCCAGGGGCGGTGCGGGGCGGCAGGCGAGTCTGCGCTCCCCCGTCCACGCGCCGGACGCCCAGGCGCCCCGGCCGCGCACCGCGTGGAAGGTCTCGCCGCGCATCGGGGCGACGACGACGCCGACGACCGTCTCGCCGTCCTGCTCGGCGGCCACGGACACGGACCAGGTCGGCAGGCCGTACAGGTAGTTCACCGTGCCGTCCAGCGGGTCGACGATCCAGCGGACACCGCTCGTGCCCTGGGTGGCGGCGCCTTCCTCGCCGAGGAGGCCGTCGTGCGGGCGGCGGCCGGTGACGAGGGTCGTGATCAGCTTCTCCGCCGCGATGTCCATCTCGGTGACCACGTCGATCGGGCTCGACTTGGTGGCCGCCACCGCGAGGTCGGCGGGACGGCCGTCGCGCAGCAGCTCGCCCGCGCGGCGGGCGGCCTCCCGGGCGATCTCCAGGAGTTCGGAGTGCAGGGGGTCGGTCACGGGGCTCCTCAGGCGTAGGGGCTGTCGGCGCCCGCGGCGGCGGGCCGGGGGGCGCGGGCCGGGCAGCAGCCGACCGGGCAGAGGTCGTGGCTGGGGCCGAGGGCGCCCAGGGCGCAGGGCGTCACGTCCCGGCCGCGCTCGGTGGCGGCCCGCTCCAGGACGAGGTCGCGGACGGCGGCGGCGAACCGGGGGTCGGCGCCGACGGTCGCCGAGCGGCGCACGGGCAGCCCGAGTTCCTCCGCCGTGGCCTTCGCCTCCGTGTCCAGGTCGTAGAGGACCTCCATGTGGTCGGAGACGAAACCGATGGGGGCCATGACGACGGCCGGGGCGCCGGCCGCGTGCCGCTCCCGGAGGTGGTCGCAGATGTCCGGCTCCAGCCACGGGACGTGCGGGGCACCGGAGCGGGACTGGTACACGAGCTGCCAGGGACGGTCGACGCCGGTGCGCTCGCGCACCGCCCGCGCGATCAGCCGCGCGACCTCCAGGTGCTGCGCGACGTACGCGCCGCCGTCGCCGTGGCCCTCGGCCGGGCCGGAGGTGTCGGCGGCGGCGGTGGGGACGGAGTGCGTGGTGAACGCGATGTGGGCGCCGTCGCGGACGTCGTCGGGCAGCTCGGCCAGGGAGCGCAGCACCCCCTCCGCCATGGGCTCGACGAAGCCCGGGTGGTTGAAGTAGTGCCGCAGTTTGTCGACCTTCGGCAGGTCGAGGCCCTCGGCCCGCAGGGCGGCGAGCGCGTCGGCGAGGTTCTCGCGGTACTGCCGGCACCCCGAGTACGACGCGTACGCGCTGGTGGCGAGGACCAGGATGCGGCGGTGGCCGTCGCGGACCATGTCGCGCAGGGTGTCCGTCAGATAGGGCGCCCAGTTGCGGTTGCCCCAGTGGACCGGCAGGTCGAGGCCGTGGTCGGCGAAGTCCTTGCGCAGGGCGTCCAGCAGCGCGCGGTTCTGGTCGTTGATCGGGCTGACCCCGCCGAACAGGAAGTAGTGCTGTCCCACTTCCTTCAGGCGTTCCCTCGGGATGCCGCGCCCGCGCGTCACGTTCTCCAGGAAGGGCACCACGTCGTCGGGCCCCTCGGGGCCGCCGAACGAGAGCAGGAGCAGGGCGTC
>DASTDN010000546.1:0-11760 GCA_035710365.1 Streptomyces sp.
GGCCGGGCCGATCGACGTGTTCGAGACCAGCTTCGTCTCGCCGTCCACCACCCGGAACCAGCCGCCGCCCGAGGAGCCGCCGGTCATGGTGCAGCCGATGCGGTACATCGTGGGCAGGTCCGGACTCAGCGAGAAACGGCCGGGCCGGTCGAGGCACTTGAACATCTTCAGCCCGTTGTACGGCGGCGCGGCCGGGTAGCCCCAGGCACCCATCTGCCCGGCCTCGGTGGCCGACGGGGCGGTGAAGTCGACGTCCAGCGCGGCGCCGACCGTCTCCTCCAGGGACGAGGCGCCCTGCTCCGGCTTCACGTGCAGCACGGCGTAGTCGTGCGCGGCGCCCGCACCGCCCGTCTGCGAGCCGCCCTCGATCCAGCCGTTGGAGGTGGAGGCCCAGTCGGCCCACCAGTTTCCGTAGGGGGCGATCTCGGCGGGGTTGGCGTTGGTCAGGTCGGCCTCGGACTTGCCGAGGTCGTTGTACGCCGGGACGAAGACGATGTTGCGGTACCAGCCGCCCTGCCCGCCGGCGTGCACGCAGTGCCCGGCCGTCCACACCAGGTTGGACTTGCCCGGGTGGTTGGCGTCCTTGACGACCGTGCCGGAGCAGACCATCGAGCCCTCGGGGCCGTCGAAGAAGACCTTGCCGACGGGGGCCGCGTTGTCGTGGTACGGCGTCTTCTCGGCGGTTGCGCCCACGGGTGCCGGATCCGGGTCGGTGACGCCCTGGTCGGCCGACGCGTCCTTCGTGGAGATCGTCTTGTCGGCCTCCTTCGCGGACTTCATCCGGTCGGGCTTCCACAGCCCCTCGATCACCGGGTTGACGAAGTCCTTGGCGTCACTGAGCCACTTGTCCCTGTCCCAGTTCTTCCAGCCGCCGTCCTTCCACCGGTCGATGTCGATGCCGTGTTCGGCGAGCCGGTCGGCGAGACCGGCGGGCAGCCCGGCCCCGCCGGAGGCGGAGCCCTGGGAGACGGCGGCGCCGGGCTTGTCGCTCGCCTCGTCGTCGGGGCCGCCGCAGGCGGTCGCGGTCAGCGCCAGCGCGGAGACGAGTGCGGCGGCGGCCAGGACGGAGCGCCGCCCGCGGCCCGCGGCCGCGGACGTACGTGTGGAACGCATGGTGGGAACCCCCGTTGGAGCGTGCGTGTGCGGATGAGCGGTGGTGCGGGTGGTGCGCGGACCCGGGAGCCTACCGGCCCGCGAACTTGTCGCTGACCGAGTCGAAGACGCCCTTCGCCTCCTTGCCGAGCCGCGGGCCGGCCAGCCAGCCGGCGGTCACCGGGCCGATCGAGGTGTTGGACACCAGCGCCGGCCTGCCGTCCGGGCCGGCGGCGACCCAGCCGCCGCCGGAGGAGCCGCCGGTCATGGTGCAGCCGATGCGGTACATCGTCGGCTCCGAGGCGGCCAGCGACAGCCGGCCCGGCCGGTCCTCGCACTGGTACATCGTCTGGCCGTCGTACGGCGGCGCGGCCGGGTAACCCGTCGCGGTCATGCTCCTGATCTCCGGGACGGCCGGGGCCCCGAAGTCGACCGGCAGTGCCGAACCGACCGTCTCCTCCAGCGACTTGCCGCCGCTGCCCTTCTCCGGCGTCACATGGATCACCGCGAAGTCGTACGAGGCGCCCCGGCCGCCGGTCGCGCCGCCCTGCTCGATCCACTGGTCCGAGGTCTGCGCCCAGTCGCCCCACCAGACACCGTGGGGGGCGAGCTCCTTCTTGGTGGCGCCCTTGAGCTCCCCGGCGGACCTGCCCGCGTCGTTGTACGACGGCACGAAGGCGATGTTGCGGTACCAGCCGCCCTCCTTGCCCGCGTGCACGCAGTGCCCGGCCGTCCACACCATGTTGGACCTGCCGGGGTTGGCCGGGTCGGCGACGACGGTCGCGGAGCAGACCATCGTGCCCTTGGGGGAGTCGAAGAAGACCTTGCCCGCCGTGGGCGCCGCGGAGTGGTACGACGGCTGCACGGCACGGGCCCGGACGGGCTTCGGCTCGGGGTCGGTGACGCCCTGGTCGCCGGAGAGGTCGCCGTCGTCGACGCCCTGGTCGGGCTCCTCCGCGTCCCGCATGCGGTCCGGGTCCCACAGGCCCTCGATGATGGGGTTGACGTAGTCCTGCGCCTCGCGCAGCCAGTCGTCCCGGTCCCAGTTCCTCCAGGCGCCGTTCTTCCACTCGTCGAGATCGATGCCGTGGTCCTTGAGGCGGTCCAGCAGGTCCCTGGGGACCGTGATCTTGCCGTCGTCCGCGGAGGCGGAGGCCGCGGGCGACGCGCCCGCCTCCGCGTCGCCCGGCCGGCAGGCGGTGGCGGTCAGCGCCAGGGCCGAGGCGAGGGCGAGAGCGCCCAGAACGGGAGAGGTCCGGCGGCGGCCCCCGCCTCCCCCGCGCGGTGTGACGGACGGCCTTGTGGAACGCATGGTGCTGACTCCCCCTGACGTGGAACGGAACGGCCCACACACTATGCGGTGGCTGTGGGGGACTTCCGATGGAACGGCAACGGTTCGGCTACAGGGGCGGCTCGCCGGCACACCCCCCGGCCCGGGCGGCACAGGGCGCCCGTGCAGGTTCCTGAAGGGCCTTGCGGAGGGGGAGTTACGGATAGGTAGCGTGCACGGCGCGGCGGCTTTGCAGTCGGCTACGGGCTGTGGCACGGCGACACATGGAGGGCAGCATGCACGAGCGGGAATTCCGAACATTCGTGGAAATCGCGGAAACCGGTCGCATGGATGTTGCAGCACGGAAACTGGGATATTCCCAGCCGGCTGTTTCCTATCAGGTCAAGCGTCTGGAGGAGTCCCTCGGTCTCAGGCTGTTCGTCAGGCATCCCAGCGGTGCGCGGCTGACGTGCGCCGGGCGGAAGATCCTGCCGTCCGTGCGCGCGGTGCTGCTGCTCATCGACAGCATCCGTGAGGCGCACGGCACCCGGGCGGGTGTGTGCGAGGTGCGGGAGGGCGCGGCGGGCGACGTGCTGCCCGTGGTCGTGCAGCGCAGCGCCTGACAGCGCCGTTCCGAACGAGACCCGCCGGGGAGAGTGGACGATGGTCATGCCGGGTGAGGCGAGGGTGGACAGTGTGCGGACGACCGCCGGCGCCGCCGTGTACCGGCCGCGGCCCCGGCCGGACGCCGAGCGGGTACTGGTGTGCCTGAGCTACTGCGGCGGCGGCACCGCGCCGTTCCGCAAGTGGGCGGACGCGCTGCCGGACGACACGGAACTGGCACTGATCTGCTACCCGGGCCGTGAGTCCCGGTTCAACACCCCGTTCGCCCGGAACTGGACCGACCTGCGCGACGACGTGGTGCGGGCCGCCGTGCACTGCCTGGCCGACCGTCCCTACGTCCTCTTCGGGCACAGCATGGGCTCGTGGGTGGCCTTCGAGACCGCCGTGCACCTGGAGCGGATCGGACTGGCCGTGCCGTCGGCGCTGGTCGTCTCCGGCGGCGTGGCCCCGGACAGGCGCCGTGAGGGGCCCAGCACGCTGCCTCGTTCGGACGACAGCGAGGAAGTCCTCGTCACGTGGATGCGGGAGCTCGGGCAGTTGACGCCGGAGCTGGCCGCCGTGCCGGACCTCGTCAGGATCGCGGTGGACGTGCTGCGGGCCGACATCACCGTCTCGGAGTCCTACCGCTTCACCCCCGGTTCCCGCGTCTCGATGCCGCTGCGGGTGCTGTACGGCACCGGGGACGCGACGCCGTTCGCTGAGGTGGAGCGGCACTGGCGGCCGTTGGCGAACGGCCCGTTCCAGGCTGTCGAGTTGCCCGGCGGGCACTTTTACACTCCCGAGGTGTGGTCCAAACTGCCGCAGTGGTGCACCCTGCCGGTCCCCGGTTCCCCCGGCGGGGCGTCGGGCGGCCGGCGGTAGGGGACCCGTGTCGTCCGCGTGCCGCCCGGCAGGCACGGGAACCGGACCGCCCCGAAGTGCCGTCACGTCGCCGAGGAGTGAACCATGCGCGTCTGCACCGACCGATACCGGCCGTCGGCCCCCGGACGACATGAACCGGTGGCCCGCGCCCGCCCGGACGACGGGGCGCGCGGATGAACTTCGTGGTCTTCCTGCTCAGCTTCCCGATCTGGCTGCTGATCATCTGGCCGCTGGTGGGCGGCGCCCGCCGGGTGCTCGGGGTCCGGGTGCGCACCCCCCGGGCGCTGCTCGGCGCCACGGTCGGCTGGGTGGTCGCCGTGAAGGTCGCGTTCACCACCCTCCCGGAGATGCGTACCGCCGGCCAGGCCCTGGCGCTCGGCATACCGATCGCGGGCGTCGCCCTGATCGCCACGCTGGTGACGGTCTTCGTCGCCGAACTGGTCCGGCCCTCCGGCAAGGGGTGGGGCGTACTGGGGTGGAGCGGTGCGCTGAGCCGCCGGCTGGAACGGGGCCGCCGCTACGGGCAGATCACGCACATCGCCGTCCGCCACGGCCTGGGCCGGTACCTCGACGGCGGGCGGGTCCAGGACGCCGGAGGCGTCGAGCGCGACGTACGCCTCGCCCGCTCGCTGCGTCACGCGCTGGAGGAGGGCGGGGTGGTGTTCGTCAAACTCGGACAACTGCTGTCCACCCGCCCGGACCTGTTGTCACCCGCCTTCATCACGGAACTGAGCCGTCTGCAGAGCCAGGTCGCGCCCGCGGAGAGCCACGAGGTGGAGGCGGTGCTGCGCGCCGAACTCGCCGCGTCCGCCTGGGACGTCGTCGCGGTGGACCCCGTCCCGATGGGCGCGGCCTCCATCGCCCAGGTGCACGGGGCCAGGCTGCGGACCGACGGCGGCGAGACGGTCGAAGTCGTCGTCAAGGTGCAGCGGCCCGGCATTCTGCCCCTGCTCGAACGCGACCTGGACATCATCGCCCGGGTGGCCGCCGCGCTGGAACGCCGTGCCGACTGGGCCCGGCAACTGGGCGTGCTGGAACTGGTCCACAGCTACGCGGTCGCCCTCCGCGACGAACTGGACTTCCGTATCGAGGCACGGAACGTCGCCACGGTCGCCGCCGCCGTGGGCGGGACCTCGGAGACCGTGGTGCTGCCGTACGTCCACGAGGAGTTGTGCACGCGGCGCGTGCTGGTGATGGAGCGTATGCCGGGTACGCCCCTCGGCTCGGCCTCCCGGCTCCTCGCCGACCGCCCGGCGGACGAGCGGACCGCCATGGCCCGCGGCCTGCTCGGCAGTGTGCTGGGCCAGATCCTGGAGGGCGGCGTCTTCCACGCCGATCCGCACCCGGGCAACGTGCTGCTGCTGTGCGACGGCCGGCTCGGCCTGCTGGACTTCGGCTCGGTGGGCAGGCTGGACGCGTCGCTCCGTGACGGACTGCAGCTCCTGCTGCTGGCGATCGACCGCGGCGACGCGGCCGCCGCGTGCGACGGCCTGCTGGAGATGGTCGTACGGACGGACGAGATCGACGAGGTCCGTCTGGAGCGCTCGGTGGGCCAGCTCATCGCCAAGCACTGCACCACGGCGGGGTCCACCGGCGGCGCCGAGATGTTCTCGGACCTCTTCGCGATGATCAGCTCCCACGGGCTCGCGGTGCTGCCCGAGATCGCCGCGGTGTTCAGGGCCCTGGCGACCCTGGAGGGCACGCTCGGGCTGATCGCGCCGGGCTTCGGCATCGTCGACGGGGCCCGGTCCATCATGGCGGCGAAGGTCACCGAGCAGTTCGGCTTCCCGCCGGGCGGAGTGGACCTGACCGGGGAACTGATGGCGCTGGTGCCGATGATCCGCCGGCTGCCGCGGCGCGTCGACCGGATCGTCACCGCCGTCGAGCGGGGCCGGCTGTCGGTCAACGTGCGGCTGATGGCGGACGAACGGGACCGGCGGATGATCTACGACATCGTGCATCTGGTCGCGCTCGTGTGCGTCGGTGCCACCAGCGGCGTCATGTCGGTGATGCTGCTCGCCACCACGAACGGGCCCCGGGTCACCTCCGACATCACCCTCTACCAGGTGTTCGGCTACAACCTGCTGGTCATCAGCGCCCTGGTCGGGCTGCGCCTGCTGTACACGGTCTTCCGCGCACAACTGCTCACCCCGCCCCGCGGCGCGCACCCCGGGCGCGCGGACCACACACGGCGGCGCCGGTCCGAGTGAACGGAGGTGACCCTCCGCCGCACGGTCCGGCGCCCCCGGCCTCGGCTAGCTGCCGGCCGCCTCCATCTCCCGCACCAGGCTCAGCGGCCGCATGTCGGTCCAGTGCTCGTTCACGTACTCCAGGCACGCCTCCCGGGTCGCCTGGCCGTGCGCGATGGTCCAGCCCGCCGGTACCTCGGCGAAGACCGGCCACAGCGAGTGCTGGCCCTCGTCGTTGACCAGCACGTAGTAGCTGGCGTCCTTGTCCTCGAAGGGATTGGTGCTCATGTGCTTCTCCATCCTTGGATTCCGCCTGGACGGGGTGGCGTCCAGAGAAGGGGCTCTACGGGGGGTCGTGGTGCGAGGGGCGCGGCGCCCGCCGTGCCTCAGAGCCTGACGGGCAGCGCCATCGGCGCCCTGGCGAGCAGGGTGGGCTGGTACCGCAGCTCGGACGGGCGCACGGCGAGGCGGATGTCGGGGAAGCGCTCGAAGACGCGCCGCATGCCGATCTCCGCCTGCGCCCGCGCCAGATGGCTGCCGATGCAGTTGTGGATGCCGTGGCCGAAGGTGAGGTGGGCCGGCTTGGGCCGGTCGATGTCCAGCTCCTCCGGCCGGTCCGGGAAGGCCTCCGGGTCGTGGTTCGCGCTGGCGGGGGAGATCATGACGATCTCGCCCGCCGGGATGGTGGTGCCGCCGATCTCCACGTCCTCCAGGGTGAGCCGCTGCAGGCTGTACAGCATGGGGCTGGAGAAGCGGATCAGCTCGTCGACCACCCGGGGGATCAGATCGAGGTCCGCCCGGACGCGCGCGGCCTGCTCGGGGTGGGTCAGCAGGGCGGCGAAGCACCCCGTCATCAGTGACGTGGTGGTCTCGTTGCCGCCCGTCATCAGGGCGAAGGCGGTGGAGAGGATCTCCTTCGGGGACAGCAGCTTGTCGCCCTCGGCGTGCACCATGGCCGAGATCAGGTCGTCCGACGGGTGCCGCGTCTTCTCGGCGATCAGGCCGGCCATGTAGTCGGAGAGTTCTTTGGTGTGCTGCGCCAGGATGCCCGTCGGGTCGGTCGCGTCCACGGTGTGCATCGTCTTGGACCAGATCTGGAACTGCCGCCAGTCCGACGGCGGCACGCCCAGCAACTGGGCGATCGCGATGATCGGCAGCGGCTCGGTGAGGCTCACGAGCAGGTCCGGCTGCTTCTGCACGGCCAGGTCGTCGAGGAGGCCGTCGACCGCCTTCTCCAGACCGGGACGCATGTCGGCGACCCGCCTCGGGGTGAAGGCGAACACCAGCGCCTTGCGCAGCCGGGTGTGCCGGGGCCGGTCGGAGTTGGCGAGGTGGTTGGTGATCTCGTCGGTGGCCTTGAGCTCCTTGCCGATCTGACGGCCGAGCGCCTCGTACAGCTTCTCGATGTCCCGGCTGAGCCGGGGGTCGGCGAGGGCGCTGCGGACGTCCTCGTACCGGGTGACCAGCCAGGCCCTGGCCCCGTCCGGTGTCTCCACCAGGGTCACGGGCTCCTCGGCGCGCAGCACGGAGAAGGCCTCGTACGGATTCTGGGTGTACTCGTCACTGAACATCCAGTACTTCGGAAGCGCTCCGCTGGCTGCCATCCAAGCTCTCCTTTGCCATCGTCCGGAGGGTGTCCGCACCGCCGGCGGGGCACGTCAACGCGGACAGCCTGGCATCGCGGACGGCACTCGTCAGCGCCGATGTGGAAACTTCGATGCACGCCCGGAAGCGGCTGGCAGGTTGCTGCAACATTCTCGTTCCGGGGTTGTCACCATGCGGCGCCGATGATTCCTCTTGCCCGGGGCGGCGGGAACTCGCCGACGTCCGCACGACTTCCGGGGCTGGTTCGAATTCTTGGTACCGGCCTGGTGGACGCTCGATCGTGCTGGCTACCCTCGCCGAGGCGCGGGAGCGCTGAATTCAAAAAAGGAAATCACCGGGGAGTCGCCAATGCCCGCGACCCCATTGGTGGTGTTCCTTGTCCACTGGTACGCCGCTCGTTCGGACCGGCGTCGCCTTCACGGAGGAAATAGGGAGCGTCATGACGACTTCTGCCGAGAACCGGACCGAGATGATCAAGGAAATCGTCTGCGACATCCTTGAGCTCGAAGAGGACGAGGTCACCGAGACCAGCCTGTTCAAGGAGGACCACGGGGCGGACTCGCTGCGCGCGATCGAGATCCTCGCCTCGCTGGAGAAGCAGTTCGGGGTCGTCATCGACCAGGCCGAACTGGGCCGCATGGTCCACCTCAAGGGCGTCGAAGAGGTCGTGGCGGAGGCCGCGGAGAAGAAGTAGCCGCAAGCGCGGTACGGCCACGACACCGATGAATCCGGACGGAGAGACCATGCGTGCAACTGCAACCAGTAACAGGTCGGCACCACCGGCGCACCGTGTGGTCCTGACTGGCTTCGGAGTCTTCTCCAGCATCGGTGTGGGCGCGGCCGAGTTCGCCGACGGGCTACGGGCCGGGCGCAGCGGAGCGAAGCCGATCAGCCGCTTCGAGACCGAAGGCTTCGCCCACGCCAACGGGTGCGAAGTGGTCGGTTTCGAACCGGCCCAGTGGATCCGCAACCTGGAGGTCGACGAACTCGGCCCGGCCACCCGCTTCTCGGTGGCCGCGGCCAGGATGGCCATCGACCACGCCGGTCTGGACGAGGAGTGGCTGCGCGAGCGCCGCGGCCTGATCTCCATCGGCACCACCGACGGGGAGTCGCACGACCTCGACCGGCTGGTCGAGACCGAGATCCACCACGGGCCCGAGAAGATGGACCCCACCGTCGTCCGGCGGGTGGCGCCCAGCCGGCTGGCCACGGCCGTGGCCCACGAGCTGCGGCTGCACGACGTCGAGGCGGTGACCATCCCCACGGCCTGCGCCGCCGGCAACTACGCCATCGGCTACGGCTTCGACGCGGTGCGCAACGGTGAGGTCGAGTTCGCCCTCTGCGGCGGCGCGGACGCGATGTGCCGCAAGACCTTCGCCGGGTTCTACCGGCTCGGCACCATCGCGCCGGACTGCTGCCGCCCGTTCGACAAGGACCGCAAGGGCATCCTGACCGGGGAGGGCGCGGGCGTCCTCGTCCTGGAGACCCTGGAGTCCGCCCTGGCCCGCGGCGCCACCATCTACGCCGAGATCCTCGGCTACGGGCTCAACTGCGACGCGGCCCACCCGGTCGCGCCGAACCAGGACAGCATCGCCCGCTGCATGGAACTCGCCCTGAGCAACGCCGGGGTGAAGCCCACCGAGGTCGACCTGGTCTCCGCGCACGGCACGGGCACCAAGGCCAACGACGTCACGGAGACCCGCGCGGTGCGCGACGTCTACGGGGCGCAGCCGCCCCGGACCGTGTCGCTGAAGTCGATGCTCGGCCACTCCATGGGTGCCGCCAGCGCCCTGGCGGCGATCGCCTGCGCACTGGCCATCACCAAGGACTTCGTGCCGCCGACCATCAACCACCGCGAGACCGACCCCGAGTGCGAGGTCGACTGCGTGCCGAACGAGGCGGTCGAGGCCCAACTGCGCATCGTGCAGAACAACGGGATGGCCTTCGGCGGCAACAACGCCGTCGTGATTCTTGCCAAGTACGAGGAGCAGGCCTCATGAGCTGGCCCATCGTCGGAATCGGCGCACTCGCGAGCATCGGCCGCGACGCCGGGGAGGTCTTCGACAGCCTGTGCGGCGGGCAGAGCGGTCTCGCCCCGCTCCGCGGCTTCGACAAGGAGAAGTTCAAGGCGGGTCATCTCTTCGAGATCGACAACCGCACGGCCCCGGGCACCGACGTCCCGGGCCGGGCCACCGAGTTCCTGCTCGACGCGGTCGGGCAGGCCGCCGCCGACGCCGGACTGGGCGAGGACCTCAGCGACGTACCGGTGCTGATCGGCACCGGGCTCAGGGAGCTGCGGTCGCTCGAGCTGTGGTGGCGCGACGGCGCCGACTTCGGGGCGGAGCGGATGCACTTCGGCACCGCGCTGCGGGAACGCTTCGGCGCGGTCGACACCCACACCTTCTCCAACGCCTGCTCCGCGTCGCTGTACGCCCTCGCGCTCGCGGTGGACCAACTGGAGTCCGGCGCCGTGGACCACGTGATCGTGGCCGGCGCCGACTCGATCACCGAGAGCATGTTCGGCCTCACGGACGCCTTCCAGCTGGAGCCGCCCGGCAGGCTGCGGCCCTTCGACACCCAGCGCAAGGGCACCATCCTCGGCGAGGGCGCCGGCGCGATCGTCCTGACCCGCGACCCGGGTGACCGCAAGGTCTACGGCCGGGTGCGGTCGGTCGGGGTGAACTGCGACGCGCACCACACCACCGCACCCGACCAGGCCGGAATCGCCGCGGCGATCCGCGACGCCCACGAACGGGCCGGCGTGAAGCCGGACGACCTGGACCTGGTCATGCTGCACGGCACCGGCACCCCCCTCAACGACGAGGTCGAGGTGCGGGCGATGCGCGAGGTGTTCGCCGAGCACGAGGGCGTGCCGCTGGTGACGGCGATCAAATCGATGACCGGGCACACGGCCGGTTCGGCCGGAGTGCTGAGCCTGGTCACGGCGCTGATGGCGATGGCCACCGGCCGCATCCCGCCGGTCACCGAGCTGGACGAGCCCACCGAGGACGTCAGCGCGATGCGGCTGGTGCACACCACCGCGGCCAGCGCCGAGGTCGGCCTGGCACAGGTCAACGGTTTCGGATTCGGCGGACTCAACGCCGTGGCGATTGTGGAGGCGGCCCGATGAGCCAGCTCGCGCCCGTCGTGATCAGCGGCGTCGGACCGGCCCTGCCGGGTGTGACCGGCACCGCGGACCTGGTGACCGGACCGGCCCTGCCCCCGGAGCCGGTGGACCCGGCCGCCGTGCTGGGCAAGCGCGGCCTGAAGTACAAGGACCGTGCCACACAGCTCGGCCTGTGCGCGGCCTTCGCCGCGCTGCGGGACGCGGGCCTGCGCGACGCGGACGGCCCGACCGCGGACGGCACCGGCATCGGCGTGGTGGTGGCCTCCAACTACGGCAACGTCGACACGATCTGCCGGGTCGTCACCACCATCGCGGCCGAGACCACGCGCGGCACCAGCCCGATGGACAGCCCCAACGCCTCCAGCAACATCATCGCCTCCGAGATCGCCATCCGGTACAAGCTGAACGGGCCGAACCTGACCGTCTGCAACGGCGACGCCTCCGGCCTGGACGCCCTGCGCTGGGCCGCGAGCATGCTGAGCGCCGGACGGGCCGAGCAGATCCTGGTCGTCGGGGTCGAGCCCGACAACGAGATGGTCCGCAAGCTCGTCGGCGCCGACCGGGTGGTCGACGGAGCGGTCGCGCTGGTCCTGGAGCGTGCGCAGACCGCCCGCTCCCGCGGCGTGCGGGCCCGCGCCCGGTTCGGCGGCTTCTCCCGCACCGGCACCGTCGAGGCCGGCGTCCGCCGCCTGGAGGCGTTCGGCGCGGGCACCCCGGCCGGCTGGTACCTGCCCGAGGCGGCCAGCGACCTCGACATCCCCGCCGAGCTGCTCGCCGGCGTCCCCCGGCACGGGATGCCCGACGCCTGGGGAACGCTCTCCGGCGCGCTGGGCGTGATCCAGAGCGCCGCGGCCGTCGGCCGCCTCGACGCGGGGGACACGGGTCCCTTCCACGTCATGGCCGGCCGCGGCGACGACGGGATCGCCGGAGCCGTGCTGTGCGCTCCCGGAGACGCAGAGTGACACCTCACCGGTCCGCGCCCGGCGCCCCTG
>DASTDN010000547.1:0-3501 GCA_035710365.1 Streptomyces sp.
GGCCGCGCGGGCGTCGTCCTCCAGGGCGGCCAGCACGCGGCGGGCCAGGCCGCGCCCGCGCATCACCTCGATCACGAACATCCGCTTCAGTTCGGCGTCGCCGTCGCGGTAGCCCTCCTCGCTCTCCTCCTGGGCACGCCAGCCGCCCGTGGCGACGGGGGCGTCGTACGCGTCGTACGCGATCAGGAAGAGGCCGTTCGGCGGGTCGAAGTCGGACGGGGCGAGCGGGGTGGCGTCGCCCTCGTCGCCGTAGCGGACCGCGTACTCGGCCTGCACCTCGTCGTTCAGCTTGACGGCGTCGGGGTGGTCGAACGCCACGCGGCGAATGTTCATGCTGTGCACCGTATATCAATTCATTCGGATCGTTCCGGGACAGGGGCCCGTCCAGTGTGCCGGTATCGTGCCCGGGTGCTGACTGTGACCTCTGTGAACGTGAACGGGCTGCGCGCCGCCGCGAAGAAGGGCTTCGTGGAGTGGCTCGCGGCCACCTCCGCCGACGTGGTCTGCTTGCAGGAGGTGCGCGCCGAGCCGCAGCAGTTGCCCGAGGCCGTCCGGTCGCCGGAGGGCTGGCACGTCGTCCACGCCCCCGCCGCCGCCAAGGGCCGCGCCGGTGTCTCGCTCTTCAGCCGCCGCGAACCCGACCGGATCCGGATCGGCTTCGGGTCGCGGGAGTTCGACGCGAGCGGGCGGTACGTCGAGGCCGATCTGCCGGGTGTGACCGTCGCCTCCCTGTACCTGCCGTCCGGCGAGGTCGGCACCGAGCGGCAGGACGAGAAGCTCCGCTTCATGGGCGAGTTCCTGGCCCACCTCAAGGACCTGCGCGAGCGTGCCGCCGCCGACGGGCGCGAGGTCCTCGTCTGCGGCGACTGGAACATCGCCCACCGGCCCGCCGACCTCAAGAACTGGCGCGGCAACACCAAGAACTCGGGCTTCCTGCCGGAGGAGAGGGCCTGGCTCGACCGGGTCTTCGATCCCGCCGACGGTGGTTACGTCGATGTCGTCCGGGCCCTGCATCCGGATGTCGACGGGCCGTACTCGTGGTGGTCCTACCGGGGGCGGGCGTTCGACAACGACAGCGGATGGCGCATCGACCTCGCCGTCGCCACGCCCGGCCTCGCCGCGCGTGCCGTCAAGGGGTACGTCGAGCGGGCCGCCACGCACGCCGAGCGGTGGTCCGACCACGCGCCCGTGACCGTCGTCCTCGGGAGCTGAGGCCGCGCTACCCCTGCTCGCGCAGCCGCCGGTCCAGCGCCAGTGACAGCTCCGCCTCCACCACGCTGCGGGCCAGCGGGCGCAGGCGGTGAAGGTCTTCCGCCGGGGCGTGGCGGAGGATCAGGTCGGCGAAGAGGGCGGCCAGGGCGTCGGCGTGGTCGCGGACGCGGCGGCCCGCCGTGAGGACCTCGGCCAGCGGGATGCCCTCGCGGACCAGGGCCGAGGAGACCTCCAGGAGGCGGCGGCTGATGTGGACGAACTGTTCGCCGTCGGTGCCGAGATAGCCGAGTTCCATCGCGGCGGCCAGGTTCTCCGGCGTGACCTCGCCCTCGAAGCGGGCGGCGAGTTCCTCCGGGGTGAGGCGGACCGGTTCCTCCTCGGTGGGTTCGCCGACGCCGAGGAGGTCGCCGACGTCGCGGCCGTGGTCGAAGGCGTCGGCGAGTTCCGCGATGCCGTTCAGGGTGTGGCCGCGCTCCAGCAGGGCGGCGATGGTGCGCAGGCGGGCCAGGTGGTGGTCGTCGTACCAGGCGATGCGGCCCTCGCGGCGGGGCGGT
The DNA here is from genome assembly GCA_035710365.1 of Streptomyces sp. GTDB lineage: Bacteria > Actinomycetota > Actinomycetes > Streptomycetales > Streptomycetaceae > Streptomyces. The sequence goes on from DASTDN010000547.1 coordinate 1,767, forward strand.
CCGATCAGCTTGCGCTCGCGGTAGAAGCGCAGGGTGCGCACCGTGATGCCGGCCAGCCGGGCCAGTTCCTCTCGGCGGTATTCGCGTCGTGCGTCCCGCTCCCCGTCGCCCGGGGTGTCTGCCGTTCCTGCCGCTTCAGCCACGTGGGAAGCCTAGAGCCTGTCGGTTTCGTGGCTCCGGTCTCCGGCGGGGCCGTGGGCGCCTCCGGCTGGCGGTGCGTCCCGTCGGGGTGGCCTTCGGCTGGTGGTGGCGCTGTGCCCGGGTGGTCTTCGGCGGGTGGTGGCGTCTCGTCGGGGTGGCTTTCGGCCGGTGGCGGCGTCCCGTCGGGGTGGCCTCCGGCCGGTGGTGGCGCTGTGCCGGGGGCTTCGGCGGGTGGTGGCGTCCCGGGCTACCGGCGGTAACTTACCCTGGCGCGACCCCTACCGGTCGGTACGCTCCTGCTCTACTCTCCCCATTGCGCCAGTGTTCACTGGCATAGTCGTGATGCGTGGAGGCGACGGGATGGCCGAGCACGAGCATGTCAGGGTGGCGGTGATCGGGTCCGGATTCGGTGGGCTGGGAGCCGCCGTGCGGCTGCGGCGGGAGGGGATCACCGACTTCGTCGTCCTGGAGCGGGCCGGCAGCGTGGGCGGCACCTGGCGGGACAACAGCTACCCGGGGTGCGCCTGCGACGTGCCGTCCCATCTGTACTCGTTCTCCTTCGCCCCGAATCCCGACTGGCCGCGCACCTTCTCCGGGCAGGAGCACATCCGCGCCTACCTGGAGCACGTCACCGACACCTTCGGGCTCCGGCCGCACCTCCGCCTCAACTCCGAGGTGACGGCCATGCGGTGGGACCCCGCGCGGTTGCGGTGGGAGATCGAGACCGGCGGCGGGACGCTCTCCGCCGACGTCGTCGTGTCTGCCACCGGGCCGCTGTCGGACCCGAGGATCCCCGACGTCAAGGGGCTCGACTCCTTCCCCGGCGCGGTGTTCCACTCCGCCCGCTGGGACCACGACCACGACCTGCGCGGCAAACGTGTCGCCGTGATCGGGACCGGTGCCTCCGCCGTCCAGATCGTGCCGTCCATCCAGCCGGAGGTCGGCCGGCTCACCCTCTTCCAGCGCACCCCCGCCTGGGTGATGCCCCGCATGGACCGGGCCGTCAGCGGTCTGGAGCGGTCGCTGCACCGGGCGCTGCCCCTCACCGCGCAGGTGCGGCGCGGGCTGCTGTGGGGCATCCGCGAACTCCAGGTGCAGGCGTTCACCAAGCACCCCGACCAGCTCGGCCTCGTGGAGAGGCTGGCCCGGCGCAACCTCCACCGGGCGATCAAGGACCCGGCACTGCGCGCCAGACTCACCCCCGACTACCGGATCGGGTGCAAGCGCATCCTGCTGTCCAGTACGTACTATCCGGCGCTCGCGCAGGAGAACGTGGACGTCGTCGCCGGCGGGCTGAGCGAGGTGCGCGGGTCCACCCTCGTCGCCGCCGACGGGACCGAGACCGAGGCCGACGCCATCGTCTTCGGCACCGGATTCCATGTCACCGACATGCCCATCGCCGAACGCGTCGTCGGGGCCGGGGGGCGCACCCTCGCCGAGGCCTGGAGGGGCGGGATGGCCGCGCTGCGCGGCGCGTCCGCCGCCGGGTTCCCCAACTGGATGACGATCATCGGGCCGAACACCGGCCTGGGGAACTCCTCGATGATCCTCATGATCGAGTCCCAGCTCACCTACATGGCCGACTTCGTGCGGC
>DASTDN010000548.1:0-4928 GCA_035710365.1 Streptomyces sp.
CCGGGGACGGTGTCGGGGAACTGCGCGAGGTGCTCGGCCAGTTCGTCTCGGAGCGGGGGGCGGCGAACCGCCGCATCTCGGCCGACGTGGACGTCGCCGCGGCGCGGCTGCGGCCCCTCTACGCCACCCAGCGGCGTACCGGGCTCAGCGAGGAGGCGCGGGAGGAGTTCTCGGCCAGGCTCGCGGACGCGGTGGGCGCGACGGCGGCGGGCGAGGCCGCCGAACGCGCGTGGCTGCGCAACGCCGGTCGCGCCTGCGGCACGCCGTGGCTGCGGCTGTGGCGCTGGTGCAGCGAGCGGCGTGAACCTCTCACCGGCCGGTTCCCCGTGCGTTCCCAGGCCGACGCGGAGGCCACGGCGAGACAGCGCGTCGAGCACGCCGTGCGCACCGTGTCCGACCGGGCCTCGGCCGGGCTGCCCGCGCCGTGGGCGCAGGCGGTGCGCGAGGCGGCCGTACGCGGCGCGCAGGGGCTGCCGGAGGCGCTGGACCAGCTCGCGGCCCGCGCCGGGCTCCCGCCCGGCCGGCCGCCCCGCCCGGGATGGTGGCCCGCGGCGGTACTCGCGCAGGCCTGCATGACGCTCCTGCAGGTCGCCGGGGGACTCTGGCTGCTGGGACAGATCATCGGCTTCATGACGCCGAACCTGGGCGTGCCGGTGCTGCTCATGGTGGCGGGCATCGTCGGCGGTCCGCTCGTGGAGTGGAGCTGCCGGATGGCGGCGCGGGGACCGGCCCGGCGGTACGGGCAGGACGCGGAGCGCCGGCTGCGGGAGGCCGCGGCCGGGTGCGGCAGGGCCCGCGTGCTGGACCCGGTGGCGGCGGAGCTGCTGCGGTACCGGGAGGTGCGGGAGCAGTACGGCAAGGTCACGGGGGTCGGCGCCAAGGTGGGCTGAGACCGGCCTGCGACCCCGGCTCCCGGGGGGCCCGCACCACTCGTCCGGGTGACGGAGTTTTCCACAGGCGGACGGGTGGTCCACAGCGCCCGGCAGGCCCGGCCCGACGGCGGCAGCCTGGACGTCACGTCGCGGCGAACGCACCCCGTCGGTGGGAGCGGACCGCCGCGGGAGCTGCGGACGACGGCGTGCGCGGCCGGCACGGCGTGCGCGGCCCTCCACGGCTACGGGTAGGGGGGCGCCGCCACCGGCCACCGCACGGCAGCGAAGCGCAGCGACGACCGTACGGGACGGACCCGTGCGCGTCCCCCGTCCGGCGTTCGGCGGCCGGACGGGGACGACCAGGAGGGGGATCACTGTGCACGAGACGATGGTCTGCGTGGTGGGGAACGTAGCGACGCAGCCGGTGTACCGGGAGGCGGCGCACCGGGAGTCGGCGTCCGCCGCGTCGGCACGGTTCCGGCTGGCGGCGACCCCGCGCTACTGGGACCGCGACAGGGGGGTGTGGGCGGACGGGCACACCAGCTTCTACACGGTGTGGGCCAACCGGCAGTTGGCCGCGAACGTGGCGGCGTCGCTGTCGGTGGGCGAGCCGGTCGTCGTGCAGGGCAGGCTCAGGGTGCGCTCCGAGACCCGCGACGGGCAGAGCCGTACGTGGGCGGACATCGACGCCGTCGCGGTCGGCCACGACCTCGCCCGCGGCACGGCCGCCTTCCGCAGGTCCGGCCGGCCGGACACCCCGGCGGCTGCACCGGAACCCGACCCGCACCCGGCCCCCGCCGCCCCCGTCGCACCGCGCCCCGAACCCGACTGGGAGACGGCACCCCCGGCCACGGCACCCCCGGCTGCGGCACCTCTGGCCCCGGTGGGCTCCGAACAGGGACAACCGCGCCCGGAACCAGCCCTGCTGACGTGACGTCGGACGGACGGGCGGCGGTACCGTCACCGCCCTGACCGAACTGCGGCTTATCGGCGAATACATACCAAGGAACACCCGGTGATTTGTCGATAAGCCCAGCTCGGAAGTGGTGTCGGCGATAACGATTCCGAGTCGGATCGGTCGTCGGACGGCATCGCCGCGAAGCGCGCTCGGTGGCCTCCTTAGGATTCCGGGCGTAGCCCGGGGCTTTCTGATTTCTGCTGGTGGGACCGTCACCCCACGCCAACAGGTCCTGCTCGAAGGGGAATTTGCGTGTTTGCTTCGTTCTCTGCGCTGTTCACGCGGCGGCGAGGGGCGGCCCGTCTCGCCGCCGCGACGCTGCTGTCGGGGCTGGTCGCCGCCGGTTCGCTGACCGCGGCCGGCCGGGCGGCGGCCGGCGACGAGACGACGAAGAACCAGGGCGGCGCGACCGCCGCCCTGAACGGACTGAAGACGTACGGCACCGCGGTGGTCCACGGCGACAGCGACGGCAGCGGCGGCGACGGCGACCGGCAGGTCTCGGCGGGCCTGTTCGAGATGTCCGTCGAGGGCGGCGGCACGCTGCAGACGTACTGCGTCGACATCCACAACCCCACGCAGAAGGACGCCAAGTACAACGAGACGCCGTGGAGCGGCACCTCGCTCGGCGCCAACAAGAACGCGGGACGCATCCGCTGGATCCTGCAGAACTCGTACCCGCAGGTGAACGACCTGGCGGCGCTCGCCACCAAGGCCGGAGTCAGCGGCGCCCTGTCCGAGCAGGACGCCGCGGTCGGCACACAGGTGGCCATCTGGCGCTACTCGGACGGCGCGGACGTCGACGCCCTCGACCCGCAGGCCGAGAAGCTCGCCGACTACCTGCAGAAGAACGCCCGTGACCTGCCGGAACCCGGGGCTTCGCTGACCCTGGACCCGCCCGCGGTCTCCGGTCACCCCGGGGAGCGGCTCGGACCGGTCACGGTGCGGACCGACGCCGGGGGCGTGACGGTGACGCCGCCCGCGGACGCCGCCGTGAGCGGAGTGCGCGTCGTGGGCGGGGACGGCAAGGAGATCAGGTCCGCGGCCAACGGCAGCAAGATCTTCTTCGAGGTGCCCGAGGACGCCGCCGACGGCACGGCGACCCTGACCGTGCAGGCCTCGACCACGGTGCCGGTCGGCCGGGCCTTCACCTCCGAGAGCCGCAGCCAGACGCAGATCCTGGCCGGCTCCAGCGAGTCGACCGTCTCGGCGACAGCGAGCGCCACCTGGGCCGTGACCGGTGCGATTCCCGCCCTGTCCGCGGCGAAGGACTGTGCCAAGGGCGGCCTGGTCCTCACCGCGGGCAATGAGGGCGACGAGGACTTCGGTTTCGAGCTGATGGGCGTCCGGTACACGATCCCGGCGGGCGAGACGCGCTCGGTGACGGTCCCGCTCCGCGAGGACCAGGCGTACGACTTCACGATCGAGGGCCCCGGCGGCTACGAGAAGCGGTTCACCGGCGTGCTGGACTGCCTGACCTCGGGCAGCGGCACCGGGATCACCACCCAGAGCGGGCCCGAGCCGAGCCCGGCGACGGCCGTCGGCACGGCCCCGGACGCGAACCTCGCCGAAACGGGTTCCTCCGACATGACCCCGCTGATCGCGGGCCTGGCGATCGCCCTGGTGGTGGTCGGCGGCGTGGCCCTGCTGGTCACCCGCCGCAAGAACAACGGACCGAGGGACTGACCGGGGACACCCGGGCCAGGACCCCAGCCCCGACCGGGCCCGCACCCGGAACCTGACCGAGCCCGGACCCCATCCCTGACCTCAGCCCTGACTGAGCCCGCACCCGGACACCGACCGGGCCCGGGCCGAGTTCGCACTCAAGCCCCGACCGAGCCCGCACCCGAGCCCGAGGCGCATCCTCCCCTGACCGCACCGGGTGGCGCCTCGGGTTCGCCCCACGTAACGGGTAGTCACGCGCCACCTGGTTTCCACCCGACGATGCGAGGTACTCGACGACTTGGGGGTGAAACCATGAAACGTGCTCCGAAACGCACGCTCTGGCGTCTGCTGTTCGCCAATCCCGCCTCGGCGGTCTATCTCACCGTGGTCGGCCTCGCCACCGGCGTCGCCGTCGCCCAGCCGCTCTTCGTGGACCACAACCTGGAATCCCTGATCTGGGTGTGGCCCGCACTGCTCACGTTCCCCACCTACGCCCTGGTCGCGGCGGGCGGGGACGCCCTGTTCGGTGCCGAGTCGGCACCGTGGTACCTGATCACCGGTGTGATCGTCTCCGCCCTGATCCAGTCCCTGGCCCTGGGCGCAGCCTGGTACGCCCTGCGCCGCCCGAAGCACCGCCTGAACCCGACCCGGAACTGACCGGCCCGGAAACCTCGGCCACCTGCGGGCCCTTGCACTCCCTCGGCACTTGGCGCGGCTGCCCGGGGGACGGCACCCTTGCCCCGAAGTGCTGCGGACCGGTCGGCGCGGTTCCGCCTCGGCAGGGGTGGGGTGACGTCCGGAGAGAGCCGTATCCAAGTCCGGCAGTGGGTGCAGGCGTTCGGAGGGCCGCCAAGGGCGCGACCTGACGACCGAAAAGCCCAGAACGAGAGCCCAGGACAGAAGCCCGGGCCGCAGGACAGGAGGCGAATCCGGTACTTGTCACCCTTTCCGTGAAAGCCCACGTCTTCGACCTTTCGCCGAAGGCCCACGCCTTCGACGTGACTCTCGCTTGTCATCCAGAGGTCATACAGGCCATTCCGGCGGCCGGTCGCCTTTCCCCGGTGACAACGAGGTGCGCCCTCGCTCTCACCGAGGTGCGCGAGGCGAATGCACGCGGCTCTTCGGCGGTCGGAACAACACGTGACCGATCACTTTCACCCGTCCCCCCCGTCCTCACCCGCATTCAGGAGGCCCCCCGTCCCCAACCGCCTTCCGGAGAGCGGCGGGATCCGCAGGGCGACCGCGTGTGTGCCGAACTGTCCGGCGGCATCGGCCCCGGTCAGGAGGCGACGGCCATGCAGAAGGGGCTGCCATGCAGGAGGCGACAGCCATGCAGAAGGCCGCAGTAGTAAATGAACCGGCCCTCGACGATCGACGGCCATCCCCGGATGCCCACGTCTCAGTCGGCAAGTGAGAAAAATCGCATGTGGCCCGGC
>DASTDN010000549.1:0-5411 GCA_035710365.1 Streptomyces sp.
GACAACCACGAGCCGCGCAAGCAGCAACTGCGGCACATCCGGCGGGCCGTCGCCATCCACCGGTCGCTGCTGGACGGCGGCATCGTGGAGAAGCCGGACGCGCCGGACGCCGAGGGCCGCATCGTGCGTCTCACGGTCGACCTGCAGCAGGACTTCGCGCTGAACCAGCCGCTGTCCACGTTCGCGCTGGCAGCGTTCGAGCTGCTGGACCCCGAGTCGCCGTCGTACGCCCTGGACATGGTGTCCGTCGTGGAATCCACGCTGGACGACCCTCGGCAGATCCTGGCTGCCCAGCAGAACAAGGCGCGCGGCGAGGCCGTCGCCGCCATGAAGGCGGACGGCGTCGAGTACGAGGAGCGCATGGAGCGCCTCCAGGACGTCTCGTACCCGAAGCCGCTGGAGGAGCTGCTCTTCCACGCGTACAACACGTACCGCAAGAGCCATCCGTGGGTCGGTGACCATCCGCTGTCGCCGAAGTCGGTCGTCCGCGACATGTACGAGCGGGCGATGTCCTTCACCGAGCTGGTGTCGTTCTACGAGCTGGCCCGCACCGAGGGCATCGTGCTGCGCTACCTCGCGGGCGCCTACAAGGCCCTCGACCACACCATCCCCGACGACCTCAAGTCGGAGGACCTCCAGGACCTGGTGGAGTGGCTGGGCGAGATGGTGCGCCAGGTCGACTCCAGCCTGCTGGACGAGTGGGAGCAGTTGGCCAACCCGGAGGAGATGACCGCGGAGGAGGCCCAGGAGAAGGCCGACGAGGTCAAGCCGGTCACCACCAACGCGCGCGCCTTCCGCGTGCTGGTGCGCAACGCGCTGTTCCGCCGGGTGGAGCTCGCGGCCCTCGACCAGGTGGAGGAGCTGGGCGAGATGGACGCCGAGTCCGGCTGGGACGCCGGGGCGTGGGGCGAGGCGATGGACAAGTACTGGGACGAGTACGAGGACCTGGGCACCGGCCCCGACGCCCGCGGGCCCAAGCTGCTGGTGATCCGGGAGGAGCCGGAGAACGCGCTGTGGCGGGTCCGGCAGATCTTCGACGACCCGAACGGCGACCACGACTGGGGCATCAGCGCCGAGGTCGACCTGACGGCCTCCGACGCGGAGGGCAGGGCCGTCGTGCGCGTCACCGAGGTCGGCCAGCTGTGAGAGGGCGGCCGGCTGTGAGCACAGGAGAGCACCGCCCATGACGAACCTTGCAGAGAGCCTCGTCGACCTGCTCGACCTGGAGCAGATCGAGGTCAACATCTTCCGCGGGCGCAGCCCCGAGGAGTCCCTGCAGCGGGTCTTCGGCGGGCAGGTGGCCGGGCAGGCGCTGGTCGCCGCCGGCCGCACCACGGAGGGCGACCGTCCGGTGCACTCGCTGCACGCGTACTTCCTGCGGCCGGGCAGGCCGGGCGTGCCGATCGTGTACCAGGTCGAGCGGGTGCGGGACGGGCGGTCGTTCACGACCCGACGGGTCACCGCGGTGCAGCAGGGCCGCACGATCTTCAATCTGACCGCTTCCTTTCACAAGCCCGAACCGGGAGGTTTCGAGCACCAGTTGCCGCCGGCCCGCGAGGTTCCGTCCCCGGAGTCCCTGCCGTCGGTCGTGGACGAGGTCCGGGAGCATCTGGGCACGCTGCCGGAGCAACTGGAGCGGATGGCCCGGCGCCAGCCCTTCGACATCCGCTACGTGGACCGGCTGCGCTGGACCGCCGCCGAGGTCGAGGGCGCCGATCCGCGCAGCGCCGTGTGGATGCGCGCGGTGGGTCCGCTGGGCGACGACCCGCTGGTGCACACGTGCGCGCTGACGTACGCGAGCGACATGACCCTGCTGGACGCCGTGCGCATCCCCGTCGAACCGCTGTGGGGTCCGCGGGGGTTCGACATGGCGTCGCTGGACCACGCGATGTGGTTCCACCGGCCGTTCCGCGCGGACGAGTGGTTCCTGTACGACCAGGAGTCGCCGGTCGCGACGGGCGGGCGGGGCCTGGCCCGTGGCCGGATCTACGACGTCGAGGGACGCCTGCTCGTGTCCGTCGTCCAGGAAGGGCTGTTCAGGGCGCTGTAGGCGGGGCTCCTCTGCGGCGCAGCCAGCCACGCAGTCCACGCGGCCTGCCGTCGGCTGCCGGGTGCGGTGCCGGAGCGGGCCGGGGATGACCGGTCGTGGTGTGTGCCCGGTCGCGGTGTGCCCGCCCGGTGGTGTTCCGGCCGGGTCGCGGGTCTGCTCCCGGGTGCGTTTTGGGCGCCGGGCGTGGTGCCGGGTGGTGGAGACGTGCCTCGTCCAGGGCCTGTGCCAGGTCGGCGCGGAGCCAGCCGATCTCGTCCGGGTCGCACGCGGTCGTGATGTGCTGGGCGAGTTCCGCGGCCGGCGATCCGGGGGCGCCGTGGGCGGGGAGCGCGGGCCTCAGGCGGACCAGGTGGGAGCGCTCGTACGGGTCCGTGACGATCTGCGCCACCTGGACGGGACCGAGCAGGCAGGTGAGGGCGGCGGCCCGGGCCCAGGGATCGGTGCCCGCCCCGCGCAGCAGGAATCCCAGGTGGCGTCCCCGCCAGTTGCGCGGGCGCAGGTCCGCTCCCGCCGTCACCTGCCTGCGAAGGCTCTCGGGTGCGCGTCCCTTGAGCAGCGGGGCGTTGTTCGGGTCGGCGGCGAACTGTCGCAGTTCTTTCGCGAGGTAGAGCCAGACGACGGTCCGGTAGCGGTTCAGGTAGAACGCCACGGGCACGACGAAGCCCAGGCGGGCCAGGCGGGTGAACCTGCTCTCGGGTACGCCGACGATGAGCGCCCCGGCCCGGGTGCCGACGGTCTCCACGCTGTCGCGCAGCCCGTCGGGGAAGCCCTTCTCCGCGCGCAGACGCTCGATCTCCTCGCGGGTGATCCGTACGCCGCCGTGGTCGTCGTGGGCGGTGATGCGGCCGAGGTGCGCGGCGAGTTCGACATCGCGGCGCTTCAGTCCCAGTTCGCGCGCGGCCCGGGCCGGCGTGAGCGTCTCGGAGGCGAGTGGTGGCGTCGTGGGCGGCGGTGCGGTGGTGGCAGCAGCGGGTGGTGTGGTGGTGTCGCCGGACATGACTGGTCTGTCTCCCCCGTGGAGTGGACGGCTCGCCCGGTCGGAGCGGCCTCGGAAAAGACCGTAGCCGCTCGCACGCATCTCGGGGCCGGCCTGTGGATAACTCCACGAGACACGAAAAACCACAGGTCAGAGGCCATGGCGGGGTGGATGCCGGGGTCCGCCAGCGCGGTGGTCGTCCGGCGTGCACCGCCTGCCGGCCTTCCTCGCGGTCCGGGCCCGCGAGGGGAAGATGGGGGCATGGCACAGAAGATGACCGACGACGAGTGGCGGACGTTCGTCTCCCACGGCACCCGCACCGGAAAGCTGTCGACCGTCCGGGCGGACGGCAGCCCGCATGTGACGCCGATCTGGTTCCTGCTGGACGGTGACGATCTGGTGTTCAACACCGGCGAGTCGACCGTGAAGGGACGCAACCTCGCCCGTGACGGCCGTGTCGCCCTGTGCGTGGACGACGACCGGCCGCCGTTCGCCTTCGTCGTCCTGCAGGGGCACGCCCGGCTCTCGGAGGACCTCACGGAGGTTCGTCAGTGGGCGGCGCGGATCGCGGCACGGTACATGGGCGAGGAGCGGGCCGAGGAGTTCGGCGCGCGCAACGGTGTTCCCGGTGAGCTGCTCGTCCGCGTCACGATCGACAAGGTGCTTGCCCGCAAGAGCGTCGCCGACTGACGGCGGGCGTGGACACACCGCGCCCGCAGCGTTCGGCGTGGGCGTCGGCCAGTGGGTCGCGTCCGTCACCGGCCGCCGCGGGCGCGTCCCGTTCGGCCGCCGCCGGGAAGAGGGCGGCGAAGGCGGCGGTGAGGAACAGGCAGGAGCCGAGGCCCACCACCAGGGGGAAGACGAGCTGCCACCATGTGGCCCCGGGCAGCATCTGGCCGGACGGCGTGGCCTCCGGCCTGACCGAGAGCATGCTGGTGTAGTGCATGCCGCTGATGGCCGCGCCCATGGTCAGCGAGGCGGCGGTGACGGCCCCGGGCGACGTGACGTTGAACGCGGCCCACAGGGAGACCGTCGCGGCGGCGACGGCGATCAGCACGGACAGGCCGACCAGTTCGGGCTCGTAGTGCACCTGGCCGTGGAGCCGGACGGCGGCCATGCCCAGGTAGTGCATGCACACGATGCCCAGGCCGGTACCGAAGCCGCCGGTCAGCACCGCCCGGCCGCTGCCCTGACCGCGGCTGACGACGAAGACGCCGCCGCAGACGACGGCCACGGCGACGACCAGGCTCACGACGGTGAGCAGTACGTCGTAGCGGATGTCCGTGCCGCTGCCGCCGAAGCCGAGCATGGCCACGAAGTGCATGGTCCAGATTCCGGTGCCGAGGGCGGAGGAGGCGATGACGAGCCAGTTGCGCCGCGCACGCCCGGTGGTGCCGAGCGCGCGGACGGTGCAGCGCAACCCCACGGCGGCGCCGGCGCAGGCCATCGCGTACGCCAGCACGGGGGACAGCCAGCCGAGGTCGACGTCGTCCAGGTGTCTCATGGGTCCGAGACGCTACTGCGAGGAGGGCCGCGCAAAGAAGGCGCGTTCCGAAATGCGTCACAATATGATGCAGAAACGTGGCAAGACGATCATGCCGCGCCTGAGCCTGGGCGCCGCGCGGCGCGCGCTCCGGGCCTCTTCACGCCGCCCGTTCCCCTACGCCGCACCGAGGCTCCCACCTGCGGCGTACCCGTCTCCCCCGGTACGCCTCTCCGCACGGGCGCATTGCGGGATCATGCGGGGATGAGCGACGACCACACGCACGTGCAGGAGTTCTTCACCGCCCGCGCCGCAGGCTGGGACAGCAGGTTCCCCGACGACGGCCCCGCCTACGCGGCCGCCGTCGCCGACTGCGGGCTGCGCGAGGGCGACCGCGTGCTCGACGCGGGCTGCGGCACCGGCCGCGCCCTGCCGCCGTTGCGTGCCGCGGTGGGGCCCTCGGGGGTCGTCCTCGGCGCGGATCTGACACCGGCCATGCTGGCGGCGGCCGCACGGGCCGGGCGGCACCGGGTGGGGCAGTTGCTGCTCACCGACGTGGAGGCCCTGCCGTTGCGTTCCGGGTCGCTGGACGCCGTGTTCGCGGCCGGGCTGATCGCGCACCTGCCGCGGCCGGAGGAGAACGTCCGCGAACTCGCGCGCGTGGTGCGCCCCGGCGGCAGGCTCGCCCTGTTCCACCCGATCGGCCGGGCCGCGCTCGCGGCACGCCAGGGCCGCCGGATCACCCCGGGCGACCTGCGCGCCGAGCACAACCTCCGCCCGTTGCTGGCGGCCTCGGGATGGCGACTGGCGTCGTACGTAGACGAGGACGCCATGTTCCTCGCCCTGGCGGTCCGAACCGGCTGACGGACGCCCGTCCGCGGCACAATGGCGCGCGGTCGGGC
>DASTDN010000550.1:0-10972 GCA_035710365.1 Streptomyces sp.
GGCTGCCGATGGCGAGCGACTTGGCGATGGTGTCGGGCTTCTGCGGGCGCACCACCTCGTGGCCGGCCTTGAAGGCGGCGGAGACGGGCGAGCAGCCCTCGGCCTGCGCGCCGAAGATCTTGTACGGCCTGTCCTCGACGAGTCCGAGGCCGATCAGCTCCCTCAGCCCCTTGTCGATCTTCGTGAGCTGGGAGCCGGACGCGACGGGCACGACGAGCTGGTCGGGGACGCGCCAGCCGAGCTGCTCGCAGATCTCGTAGGCGAGGGTCTTGGAGCCCTCGGCGTAGTAGGGCCGCAGGTTGACGTTGACGAAGCCCCAGCCCTCGCCGGCCGGGTCGCCGATCAGCTCGGAGCAGAAGCGGTTCACGTCGTCGTAGGTGCCCTCGATGCCGACCAGCTCGCCGCCGTAGACCGCGGCCATGACGACCTTGCCCTGCTCCAGGTCGTGCGGGATGAACACGCAGGAGCGCAGGCCGGCACGGGCGGCGGCGGCGCCGACGGCACCGGCGAGGTTGCCCGTGGAGGAGCAGGACAGGGTGGTGAAGCCGAAGGCGCGGGCGGCCTCGATCGCCTGGGCGACGACACGGTCCTTGAAGGAGTGCGTCGGGTTGCCGGAGTCGTCCTTGACGAACAGCCGGCCGGGGGCGGCGCCGAGTTCGCGGGCGAGGTTGTCGGCCCGGACGAGCCGGGTCCAGCCGGGGTCGAGGTTGGGCTTGTCCGCCACGTCGGCGGGGACGGGCAGCAGGGGCGCGTACCGCCAGATGTTCGCGGGGCCCGCGGCGATGCGGCCGCGCAGCTCCCCGGCGTCGTACGCCGAGAAGTCGTAGGCGATCTCCAGCGGGCCGAAACACTCCTCGCAGGCGAAGACCGGGCCGAGGGGGACGCGGTGGCCGCACTCGCGGCAGGACAGCGCGGCGGCCGGACCGAGATCGACGGCGGCGGAATTCGTGGTGCTTGCAACGGTCTGCACAGCCATGGAGGCGAGGCCCTTTCTCCTCATCTTCCTCACGGCGCATTTCACCGTGAGACGGATTTGGCACCTTCCCTAGCCGGGAGCCTCGCGGTGAATGATCGACAAGGATCTACGAGACCGGCTGGAGGGTTGCCGGGGCTTCATCGGGCCGTTTCCCTCTGCCCCTCTGGATGAGCAATATGTGGTTGTTGATCACGCGGACGACGGACGGGATGACCCCGGTATGCGACGGTCATCCGCGTTGTTCAAGACTGTAACCGACAGCCCGGACGATTGAGACAGTCGTCCGCACCGCGAGATGGATCACCAGGCTCGCCGGGAGAACACCGGAAAGAAGACGAAGGAGCCCTCCGACCGTGCTGGAAGAAGTCGAGCGCTGGCTGGCCGCACGCTCCTGGTCCGTGACCGACCGCCCGCTCCCGGCCCTGCTCGCCGCGAAGCAGGCCACGGGCCAGTCGGTGAGCGTCGTGCTGCCCGCGCTCAACGAGGAGGCGACGGTCGGCGCGATCGTGGCCGCGATCCGCCGCGACCTGGTGCGCGGGACGCCCCTGGTGGACGAGGTCGTCGTCGTGGACTCGGGCTCCACGGACCGCACCGCGCGGGTGGCCGCGGCGGCGGGCGCGAGGGTCGTGCACCGCGACGAGATCCTGCCGCGCGTCCCGGCCGTTCCCGGCAAGGGCGAGGTGCTGTGGCGCTCGCTGCTGGTCACGCGGGGCGACATCGTCTGCTTCGTGGACGCCGATCTGCGGGAGTTCTCCCCGGACTTCGTGTCGGGCATCGTGGGCCCGCTGCTCACCGACCCGGGCGTGGAACTGGTCAAGGCGATGTACGACCGCCCGCTCGGCTCGGCCCCCGGTCAGGGCGGCCGGGTCACCGAGCTGGTGGCGCGCCCGCTGCTGAACCTGCACTGGCCTCGGCTGGCGGGCTTCGTCCAGCCGCTGGGCGGCGAGTACGCGGCCCGCCGGAGCCTGCTGGAGCGGCTGCCGTTCCCCGTCGGCTACGGCGTGGAGCTGGGCATGCTGGTCGACGCCCTGCACCTGGTGGGTCTCGACGCGCTGGCGCAGGTCGACGTGGGCGTGCGGCGGCACCGCCACCAGGACGGGCAGGCCCTGGGCCGCATGGCGGCCGCGATCTACCGCACGGCCCAGCTCCGCCTGGCCCGCGGTCATCTGGTCCGGCCCGCGCTCACCCAGTTCGAGCGGGGCGAGGAGGGCTTCACGCCGCGCACCTTCCCGGTCGACACGGAGGAACGCCCGCCGATGCGGGAGATCGCGGAGTACGCGCGGCGCCGCGTCGCGTGAGGACGGCGCCGCGTGAGGACGGCGTCGCAGCACGTGGGCGACGTGGCGCGTGGGCGACGTGGCGCGTGGACGGCGTCCGGCGGCGGCGTCACGTGAGGGGGCGCCGCGCGCGGGCGGCGTGCGGCACCGGGACCGGACCCCGCGCCCGGCCGCGTGCCCGGCCCCGGGTGCGACCCGCCACGCGGCGGACCGTACGTTTGAGCGTTTCCCGGCCGGGCTAGGTTGAGGCGTATGGCTTCACCGCAACCGCAGACTGCTGCTCAGGGTGCCCGGGTGCTGGTCGCGTCCAATCGCGGCCCGGTCTCGTACGAGGTCGGCGAGGACGGTTCCCTGCACGCGCGGCGGGGCGGCGGGGGGCTGGTCTCCGGCCTCTCCGCGATCGGCTCCGACGCGGACGCGCTGTGGGTGTGCTCCGCCCTGTCCGACGGCGACCGGGAAGCGGTACGGCGCTCGGTGGGCGAGCCGGGCGTACGCATGCTGGACATCGCGGCGGACGTGCACGCCGACGCGTACAACGGCATCGCGAACTCCGTGCTGTGGTTCGTGCACCACATGCTCTACCAGACCCCGCTGGAGCCGGTCTTCGACGCGGAGTTCCGGCGCCGCTGGGCGTCGTACGAGGCCTACAACCGGGCCTTCGCCGAGGCGCTCGCGCAGGAGGCGGCGCCGGGCGCGTCGGTCCTGGTGCAGGACTACCACCTGACCCTCGTCCCCGGCCTGCTGCGCGAGCTGCGCCCGGACCTGAGGATCGGGCACTTCTCGCACACGCCGTGGGCGCCCCCCGACTACTTCCGGATGCTGCCGGACGACATCGCGGTCCAGGTGCTGCGCGGGATGCTGGGCGCCGACCGGCTCGGCTTCCTCACCCGGCGCTGGGCGGACGCGTTCACGGCGTGCTGCGAGGCGTTCGCGGGCGGTACCGGGAACACCCGGATCGGTGTGCACGGCCTCGGGGTCGACGCGGACTTCCTGCGCGGGCGGGCCCGCGAGGCGGACGTCGGGGAGCGCCTCGCGGCGCTGCGCGGGGAGATCGGCACGGCGCCCGACGGCACGCCGCGCCGCACGATCGTCCGGGTGGACCGCACGGAGCTGTCGAAGAACATCGTCCGCGGCCTGCTGGCCTACCGGCAGTTGCTCGCCGGCCGTCCGGAGTGGCGGGAGCGGGTGGTGCACGTCGCCTTCGCCTACCCCTCGCGGCAGGACCTCGCGGTGTACCGGGAGTACACGGCGGAGGTGCGGCGGGTCACCGAAGAGATCAACTCCGCGTTCGGCACGCCCGGCTGGACCCCGGTCGTGCTGCACCTGAAGGACGACTTCGCCCGCTCGCTGGCGGCGTACCGGCTGGCCGACGTGGCCCTGGTCAACCCCGTCCGGGACGGCATGAACCTCGTCGCGAAGGAGATCCCGCTGCTGTCCGAGCGCGGCTGCGTGCTCGTGCTGTCGCGGGAGGCGGGGGCGTACGAGGAGCTGGGCGAGGACGCGTTGGTGGTGAACCCGTACGACGTCGTCGGCACGGCCGGGGCGCTCCACGAGGCGCTGTCGATGCCGGCGGGAGAGCGGGGGGACCGGGCGAAGCGGCTCGCCGCGGCGGCCACGGCACTGCCGCCCACCCGGTGGTTCCTGGAGCAGGTGGAGGCGCTGGAGGCCTGAGCCGGCCGCCGGCATGCCCGGTCGGGCGACGATCCGGTTGGCCGACGATCCCCTGGTGGACCGACCCCGTCGGGGGTGGCCCCGTCAGTGGTGGCCCCGTCGGGGGATCGACCCGGCCGGCCAACCGATCCGGCTGGTGGGCCGACCTCGGTGAGAGGGCCGACCCATCGGTGGACCGACCCCGATGAGAAAGCCGACCCATCGGTGGACCGACCCCCTCGGGGGTGGCCCCGTTGAGGGTGACCCCGTCGGCGGACCAACCCGGCCAGCCGATCGATCCGGCTGGTGGGCCCACCCCGATGAGAGGGCCGACCCGTCGGTGGACCGATCCGCCGCTGGACCGCCCCGCCGCTGGACCGATCCGCCGGGGTGGACCGGCGCGCGGTCCTGCCCGGCTGCCGCGCATCTCCGGGGCGCCCGGTGCTGACCGGCTGCCGCGTCCCTCCGTGTCCGCCGGCTCCGGGCCCGGGGGCCCGCGGCGCCCCGGGCGGCGCGACCGCCCGCCGCGCGGCTCACGCCAGGTGCGCCGCCAGCGTCTCCAGCAGGGCCACCACGCCGCCCGGGCCGTCGACCACCACGTCCGCGCGGCGTCGCAGCTCAGGGACCTCGTCGCTGCCACTGCACACCAGCAGCCCCGCCGTGCCCGTCGCGCGGAGGCGGTCCACGGCCGAGAAGGCCGTGAGGTCCCCCAGGTCGTCGCCCCCGTACAGCACCGACTCCGCGCCGAGCGAGCGCACGTGTCCGGTGAGGGCGACGCCCTTGTCCATGCCGGGCGGCCGCAGTTCCAGGACGTGACGGCCCGGCTCCACGATCAGGCCGTGCCGGGACGCGAGCCCGGCCAGCGGCTCCCGCAGCGCCTCGAACGCCGTCTGCGGGTCGGTGGCCCGCCGCGTGTGCACGGCCACCGCGCGCCCCTTCTCCTCGATCCGGGCGCCGTCCGCGGCCGGCACGCCCGCCAGCAGCCCCGGCAACTCACCCGCGGCTGCGGCGACCCCGGGATGCGGCTCGGGCGCGACGGTCTCCCCGCTCGCGGCGTCCCAGCGCTCGGCGCCGTAGTGCCCGAGCACCACCAGGTGCTCCAGCCCCTCGACGTCCGCGAAGCCGCCGTACCGCACCGCGACGTCCGCGGGCCGGCCGGTGATCACCGCGATCCCGGCCACCTTCGGCGCGAGGGCGGCCAGCACCCGCACCGCGTCCGGGTGGGCGCGGGCCTGCTCGGGGTCGGCGACGATCGGCGCGAGCGTGCCGTCGAAGTCGAGCGCGACGACGGCCCTGCCGGGCCGTTCCAGGAAGGCGTCGAGGCCGCTGCGTCCGGCCGCCGTGGCGGGCGTCGGCAGGGGCTGGACGGGGTCGGTCCGCGTGGAGTCCGTAGGGCTGCCCATACGGCGACCCTAACCAGGAGGGCCCCGTCAGCGCTCGCCGCGCCGGGCCTGCCGTACGCGTCTGAGCCGGTTCACGGTCACGGGGTCGGCGGCCAGGGCGCGCGGGTCGTCGAGGAGGGCGTTGAGCAGTTGGTAGTACCGGACGGGGGCGAGGCCCAGCTCCTCCCGTACGGCCCGCTCCTTCGCTCCCGGCCCGGCGAAGCCCCGCCGCTCCAGGGCGAGGACGTCCCGCTCCCGCGCCCCCAGGCCGCCGTCCGTCCCCCGGCCGTCTCCGGTCGTCCCGCCCTCGTCGTCCATGCCGCCCACGCTAACGCGCGCCACCGACACGGCCCCGGGCGCGGCTCACGCCGTGTTCTCGGCCCGCATCGCCAGTGCCTGGAGGCGGCCGAGCAGCTCGGCCGGATCGGCGCCGGGCCGGACCGCCCGCCCCATGTGCTGCTGCAGGGCCTCGCTGACCTGCGTCCAGGAGGTGAGCCCCACGGGGTACATCTCGGACCGCTGGAGTTCCGTCAGGAACGGCCGCAGGTCCGCGTCCCGCTCCGAGCGGCTCATCGTCTCGAACGCGGAGGTGGTGACGGGCAGCAGGTCGTAGCGGCGGGCGAAGTCGAGCACGTGCTCGTCCTCGTAGACGAAGTCGAGGAAGTCGCCGATCTCGTCCCGGTGGCCGTGCTGGTTGAAGGCGGTCATCCAGTCGGCGACGCCGAGCGTGGCCCGGCTCTCGCCGTCGGCGCCGGGCGTGGGCACCATGCCGAACTTCACGCCCTTGCGCGCGGCGGCCTCCATCAGCGAGGGGTGCCCGTTGATCATGCCGACCTCACCCTCGGCGAACGCGGCGTAGGCGTCGGCGCGGTTCAGCTCGCCGGGCGCGACGGGCCCGGTCAGTCCCTTGCCGACGAGTTCGTCCTTGAGCCAGGTGACGGTGTCGACGTTCTGCGGGGAGTCGAGGCTGTAGGTGCCGACGGTGTCGGTCAGGCCGCCCCCGCCGCTGAGCATCCACTGCGTGGTCTCGGCCTGCGCCTCCTCGGGCCCGAGCGGCAGCGCGTACGGGTACGGCACACCCCGGGCCTTGAGCGCGGCGGCGGCGTCGGCCAGCTCCTCCCAGGTGGTGGGCGGGGTGAGGCCGGCGTCGGATAAGAGGGTCTTGTTGTAGAACAGCACGCGCGTGGACGACGCGAAGGGCATGCCGTACTGCACGGCCTCGACCTGCCCCGCGGAGGCGGACTGCAGGACGAAGTTGGCCTGGACGGGAATGGAGAGCACGTCGTCGGCGCGGTAGAGCAGGTCGTTCGCCGCGTAGTCGGCGTACGCGCCGATCTGTGCGATGTCGGGCGCCCGTCCCGCGTCGACCAGCTCCCTGACCTTGCGGTCGACGTCGCTCCAGGAGTACACGCTGACGTCGACGCGCACGCCGGGGTGTCCCGCCTCGTAGGCGCCGACCAGCTCGTCCCAGTACTTCTGGGAGCTGCTGGCCGCGTCGTCCCCGTAGTCGGCGGCGACGAGCTTCAGGGTCACCTCTCCCGGGGCGCCGACGCCGCAGCCGCCGAGGACCGCCGTCAGGCCCAGTGCGGACACCATCGCGATCGTTCCTGCCCCACGTCGCTGCACCTGCCGCACTCCCGAACTTCTCGGCGGAAATCTCAAAACCGGTTCATACGGTCTACACCACGCGAGTGGACTAGACCTCTTGTGGGTAGTGGGGCCACACTGTCCCCCGTGAGACATGTCATCGCCCTCGACGTGGGCGGCACCGGGATGAAGGCCGCCCTCGTCGGGGCGGACGGCGAGCTGCTCCACCGGGCCCGCCGGGCGACCGGCCGGGACCGCGGACCCGACGCGGTCGTGGACGGCATCCTCGGCTTCGCCGCCGACCTGCGCGCGTACGGCACCCGGCACCTGGGCGGGCCCGCGGCCGCGGCCGGAGTCGCGGTCCCCGGCATCGTGGACGCCGCGAAGGGCGTCGCCGTCTTCGCGGCCAACCTCGGCTGGCGCGACGTACCGCTG
Source organism: Streptomyces sp. (assembly GCA_035710365.1). GTDB lineage: Bacteria > Actinomycetota > Actinomycetes > Streptomycetales > Streptomycetaceae > Streptomyces. The sequence goes on from DASTDN010000550.1 coordinate 7,308, forward strand.
CGCGCGCTGCTCGCCGAGCGGCTCGGCGGAGTGCCCGTCGCCCTCGGGCACGACGTGCGCACCGGGGGCCTGGCCGAGGGCCGGGTCGGGGCGGGCCGGGGCACCGACCGGTTCCTGTTCGTGGCCCTGGGCACCGGCATCGCGGGCGCGATCGGCGTCGACGGGCGGGTGGAGGCGGGGGCGCACGGCTTCGCGGGGGAGATCGGCCACGTCGTCGTACGCCCCGGTGGCACGGCCTGTCCCTGCGGACAGCACGGCTGCCTGGAGCGCTACGCGTCGGCGGCGGCGGTCGGCCAGGCCTGGGCCGGGGCGTCCGGGGACGCCGACGCGGACGCCGCGGGCTGCGCGAAGGCCGTCGCGGCCGGCGACCCGCGCGCGGCGGAGGTCTGGCAGGACGCGGTGGACGCGCTCGCCGACGGCCTGGTCACGGCGCTCACCCTGCTGGACCCCCGCACGCTGATCGTCGGCGGCGGCCTGGCCGAGGCGGGGGAAACCCTGTTCCGGCCCCTGCGGGACGCCGTGCGGCGCCGCGTCACCTTCCAGAGGCTGCCGGAGATCGTCCCCGCCGCGCTGGGCGACACGGCGGGCTGCCTCGGCGCCGGACTGCTCGCCTGGGACCTGCTCGGCACGACCCCCACGGCCGCCCGCGCGACCACCACCGCGACTCTCCCGGAGGTATCCACCTGATGGCCCCCTGCAAGGTTCTCGCCGGCGCCCGGGTGGTCCTGCCCACCGGGACCGTGGACGACGGCCGTGTGGTCGTCGAGGGCACGCGGATCGCGGCCGCGGCGCCCCCGCAGGCCGAGGTCGTGGACGTGAGCGGCCACTGGCTGGTCCCCGGCTTCGTCGACCTCCACAACCACGGCGGCGGCGGTGCCTCCTTCGCCGGCGGCACCGCCGAGGACGTCCTCAGGGGCGTCCGCACCCACCGCCTGCACGGCACGACGACCCTGGTCGCCTCCGCCGTCACCGGCGACCTGGACTTCCTGGCGCGGCACGCCGGGATGCTCGCGGAGCTGGCCGAGCAGGGCGACATCGCGGGCATCCACTTCGAGGGCCCGTTCATCTCCCCCTGCCGCAAGGGCGCGCACAACGCGGAGCTGCTACGCGAACCGGACCCGGCCGAGGTCCGCAAGCTGATCGACGCCGCGCACGGCCACGCCCGGATGATGACGCTGGCCACCGAACTGCCCGGCGGCCTGGACTCCGTGCGGCTGCTGACCGAGCACGGCGTGATCGCGGCCGTCGGGCACACGGACGCGACGTACGAGCAGACCCTCGCGGCGATCGACGCGGGCGCCACGGTCGCCACCCACCTGTTCAACGCGATGCCGCCGATCGGCCACCGCGCCCCCGGCCCGGTGACCGCCCTGCTGGAGGACGAGCGGGTCACCGTCGAGCTGATCAACGACGGCACGCACCTGCACCCGGCGGCGCTCCGGTTCGCCTTCGGCCACGCGGGCCCGGACCGGGTCGCCTTCATCACCGACGCGATGGACGCGGCCGGCTTCGGCGACGGCCACTACATGCTGGGCACCATGGAGGTGGAGGTCGCGGACGGCGTGGCCCGGCTGGTGGAGGGCGGCTCGATCGCCGGCTCCACGCTCACCCTGGACCGGGCGTTCAAGCGGGCGGTGACGGTGGACGGGCTGCCCGTGGAGCACGTCGTCGCGGCGCTCTCCGCGAACCCGGCCCGTCTGCTCGGCCTCGCCGGCCGCGTCGGCTCCCTGGAGCCCGGCAGGGACGCCGACTTGGTCCTGCTGGACGGCGGCTTCGACGTGGTGGGAGTGATGCGCCGCGGCGCGTGGGTGCGCGAGCCCCGGCTGGGCTGACCGCGAGGGGCGGACGCGGTCTGGGAGACCGGCCGGGTCTTTGGCATGATCGTGGACCGCGAAGGCAACGAACACGGCAACGGCACGCACGCGCGCGGGAGGTCGGCCCGGGTGATCCTCACGGTCACGCTGAACACCGCTCTCGACATCACCCACCGGGTCCCGGCCCTCACCCCGCACGCCTCCCACCGGGTCTCGGAGGTCGTCGAGCGCCCCGGCGGCAAGGGCCTGAACGTGGCCCGGGTCCTCGCGGCCCTCGGGCACCGGGTGACGGCCACCGGTTTCGCGGGCGGCGTCACCGGCCGCGCGGTGCGCGAGCAACTGGCCGGGACACCGGCCGTGCTGGACGAACTCGTACCGGTCGCGGGCGCCACGCGCCGCACGATCGCCGTGGTGGACGGCCGGACGGGCGACACCACCCAGCTCAACGAGCCGGGCCCGCTCGTCTCCCCCGCCGAGTGGTCCGACTTCCTGCGCGTCTACGACCGTCTCCTCCCGCGGGCGTCGGCCGTGGCCCTGTGCGGCAGCCTGCCGCCGGGGGTGCCGGTCGGCGCGTACGCCGGGCTGGTCCGCGCGGCCAGGGCGGCGGGCGTCCCCGTCCTGCTGGACACCAGCGGGGAGCCGCTGCGCCGGGGGGTGGCGGCCCGGCCGGACGTCGTGAAGCCGAACGCGGAGGAGCTGGCCGAGCTGACCGGCTCGCACGAGCCGCTGCGGGCCACGCAGGGCGCCCGGCGCCGCGGCGCCCGCACGGTGGTCGCGTCCCTGGGCCCGCGGGGCCTGCTCGCGCTCACCGCGCAGGGCCGCTGGCGCGCGGCCCCGCCGGGCGCGGTCCGCGGCAATCCGACGGGCGCGGGCGACTCGGTCTGCGCGGCCCTGCTGTCGGGTCTCGTGGAGGGCCTGTCCTGGCCGGACCGCCTGGCCCGCGCGGTGGCCCTGTCGGCGGCGACGGTGCTGTCCCTGACCGCGGGCGACTTCGACCGGCGGGCGTACGAGGAGCTGCTGCCCCGGGTGTCGGTGACACCGGAGGCCGACGCGGCCTGAGCCGTGGGCCCGCGACCGCTACTTCTTGACCTGGCCGGCCTTCAGCCACATCTGGTCGAGCAGGACGTTGCACTTGTCCCCGGCCTGGCAGGACAGGGAGATGGTGTTGGTGCCCTTGCTGAGGCTGGGGTACACGAAGGACTGGGTCCAGCCCTTGGTGAAGTCGCCGTCCTTGGCGCCGGCGAAGTTACCCAGATTGAACTTGGTGCCGAAGGGCTTGCCGTTGACGGTGAGGCTCATGGACTGGTCGGCGTCGGCGGTGCTGTACCGGGCGAACAGCGTGTACGGGCCGTCCTTGGGGATGCCGTTGACGGTCCAGGTGACCGTGGAGCCCACCTGGTTGAGGTTGGTGACGTAGATGCCGCCGTCGGACTCGGCGCCCGCGATGTCCGCCGCGGTGACGGCACCGCCGTCCAGGCGGAGCGCCTTGGCGTCGATCGTCGGCAGTTCGGCCTCGTCCTCGCCGCTCTTGCCGGTCGGCTCGCTGGGCTCGGCGCTCTGCTCGGCCGTGGGGGCCGTCGTGGCGCCGTCGTCGGCCTTGTCCTCGTCGCCACCGCTGGTGGTCATGGCGACACCGATGCCGACCACGACCGCGGCGACGACCGCGACGGCGCCGATCAGCAGGCCCTTGGTGTTGGGCCCGCGGCCCCGGCCGCCCCCGCCCCCGCCTCCGGCGGCGCGGGACTGGTGCGGGGCCGGGCCGCCGCCGGGGAAGGTCTCCGGTGCCGCGTAGTGCGCGCTGGGCCTGCCGTACGCGCCCTGCTGCTGCGGTACGGGGCCGCCGGCCGGGGG
>DASTDN010000551.1:0-6742 GCA_035710365.1 Streptomyces sp.
CGCAGGGCGCCCGCCCGGGTGACACCCGGCCGCCCGACGGCGTGGCGTCCGGCGGTACGGGGGGCGGGGGCGGCAGAGTCCATGGCGAACATCCATGACGACTGTTCCCCACGGATGTCGGCAAACGCTCCTGTTCGGTGAGTGAAATATGCTTCACTTTTGACCGGCGTCAGTTTCCGAACCCGGGCGGCGGCAGTCGACGCTCGCGCCGTGAAGTCTTCGATGGAGGGGTGCACGAAAAAAGGGCCGCATGGCGGCCCTGCGTCTTCGGAAGTGCCCGGAGCCGGACTTGAACCGGCACGCCCGCGTAGGGGCAGCGAGGTTTAAGCTCGCCGTGTCTGCATTCCACCATCCGGGCAGGCCATGGGCTCCGCAAGATAATCCGAGCCTATCGGGGTGACTCCCTTCCACAACTGCCGCTCGGACCCGATGTTGTCTGATTTTATTGATGTCTGAGGGCCCATCAGACACCGGGTCAGGCCATCCGCACTTGCCAATAGCCTTACGTGTGAGCTGCGACGCCGCATGGGGAATGACGGAATTTCACCGTCTGAACGAGGTGGCTCCACCGGTTCTCAACCGGCCCTGGACTCAGGGGTGTCCGTCATCCCCAGGTATGACGCGACCGCGCGCGATCCGACCCGAGTCGCCCTTCGGAACGGGAACAGCGGCTGACTACACGGCGCCTCGCGGGCAAGACGATGGAGAGTGCCGGGCCGACGGTCCGGCGCGGCCTCGCGAGACCGTCCGCGCTCTCGCCGTCGCCCCTCACCCTCGCCGCCCCCTCCCCTCAGGAGCGTCCGCCGTGACCACCACCGCCCCCGTCTCCGACCGGTCCACCACCGTGGCCGCACGCGCCACGGAACTGTCGAAGATCTACGGAGAGGGCGAGACCCGGGTGGTCGCGCTCGACGAGGTCTCCGTCGACTTCCGCCGCGCCGAGTTCACCGCGATCATGGGGCCCTCCGGGTCCGGCAAGTCCACGCTGATGCACTGCGTGGCCGGCCTCGACACCTTCTCCTCCGGGTCGGTGCGCATCGGTGACACGGAGCTGGGGGCGCTGAAGGACAAGCAGCTCACACGGCTGCGCCGGGACAAGATCGGCTTCATCTTCCAGGCGTTCAACCTGCTGCCCACCCTGACCGCCCTGGAGAACGTCACGCTCCCCATGGACATCGCGGGCCGCAGGCCGGACAAGCAGTGGCTGGACGAGGTGATCCGCATGACCGGTCTCGCCGACCGGCTCAGCCACCGGCCCTCCCAGTTGTCCGGCGGGCAGCAGCAGCGCGTCGCCGTCGCCCGCGCCCTGGCCGCCAAGCCCGAGATCATCTTCGGGGACGAGCCGACCGGCAACCTCGACTCGCGTTCCGGCGCCGAAGTGCTGGGCTTCCTGCGCAACTCCGTGCGGGAACTGGAGCAGACGGTGGTGATGGTGACCCACGACCCGGTGGCGGCGGCGTACGCGGACCGGGTCGTCTTCCTCGCGGACGGCCGGATCGTCGACGAGATGAACGGGCCGACGGCCGACTCGGTGCTCGACCGCATGAAGGCGTTCGACGCCCGGAGCCGCACGAGCTGAGCCCCGGCCCCTCCCCCCGTCCGCCCCTCTCACCGAGAGAACCCCATGTTCCGTACCGCCCTGCGCACTGTGCTCGCGCACAAGGCCCGGCTCCTGATGACCGTCCTCGCCGTCATGCTCGGCGTGGCGTTCGTGTCGGGGACGCTGGTCTTCACCAACACCATCTCCGAGGCCTACCAGAAGAGTTCCGCCAAGGGCTTCGACCACGTCGACGTCGCCGTGCGGCCCGACTACCAGGACGCCGAGGGCGACCGGGTCGGCAAGCGGCCCGAGCTCACGCAGGCGCTGCTGGAGCGCAGCGCGCGGGTACGGGGCGCCGCCTCCGCCATCGGCGTCGTCAGCGGCTTCACCGCGCTGGCCGACAAGGACGGCGAGCTGATAGGCAACGGCTTCCAGTCCCAGGGCGGCAACTACTGGGGCGCGAAGGACCCGCGGTACCCGCTGACCGAGGGCCACGCCCCGAAGGGCCCGGACGAGGTCCTCGTCGACGCCGAGACCGCCGAGCGCGCCGGGTACGGGGTCGGCGACACCGTACGGCTGTCGGTCGACGGGCCCGTGCTCACCCCGAGGATCAGCGGCGTCTTCACCACCGACGACGGCAACGTCGCCGCGGGCGGCAGCCTCGCCCTGTTCGACACGCCGACCGCCCAGAAACTGTTCGGCAAGGCGGGCACCTACGACGAGATCGCCGTCGCGGCGAAGCCGGGCGTCACCCAGGACGCGCTGAAGACCGCACTGGACCGCGCCCTGCCCGGCGACGTCGCCGACACCACCACCGCCGAGCGGCTCGCCGAGGAGCAGGCCGAGACGATCGCCGCCTCGACGAGCGGGCTGAAGCAGGGCCTGCTGGTGTTCGCGGGCATCGCCCTGTTCGTCGGTACGTTCATCATCGCCAACACCTTCACCATGCTGGTCGCGCAGCGCACCCGGGAGCTGGCGCTGCTGCGCGCGGTCGGCGCCTCGCGCCGGCAGGTCACGCGGTCGGTCCTGGTCGAGGCGTCCGTGGTGGGCGCGGTGGCCGCCGTGACCGGGCTGCTCGCCGGCATCGGCATCGGCGCCGGGCTGAAGGCCCTGGTGGGCTCGTTCGGCGGGACGGTCCCCGACGGGCCGCTGGTCGTCACCCCGGGCACGGTGGGCACCGCCCTCGCCGTCGGTGTCCTCGTCACCGTGCTCGCCGCGTGGCTGCCCGGCCGGCGGGCCGCCAGGATCCCGCCGGTCGCCGCGATGAGCAGCCTGCACGCGAAGGCGACCACCAAGTCGCTGGTGCTGCGCAACACGCTGGGCGCGCTGTTCTCCGCGGCGGGCGTGGCGGTCGTGCTGGCCGCGACCACGATGGACGGCAGCGACGGGCAGGCCCCGATGGGCATCGGCGCGGTGCTGCTGATCATCGGCGTGTTCATCCTGATCCCGCTGCTGTCCCGGCCGCTGATCGCCGCCGTCGCGCCCCTGCTGAACGTGTTCGGCGTCTCCGGCAGGCTGGCCCGGCAGAACTCGCTGCGCAATCCGCGCCGTACGGCCGCCACCGCCTCCGCGCTGATGATCGGCCTGACCCTCATCACCGGCATGACCGTGATGGCGGGCAGCCTGCAGAAGTCCATCGACGAGATGGCGTCGGCCGCGATCCGGGCCGACTACGTGGTGTCCATGAACAACGGCTACGACCTCTCCCCGGACGTCGAGGAGAAGCTGCGCGGGACCGACGGCGTCACCGCCACCAGTCCCCTGCGCAACGCGCCGTCCCGGATCGACGGCGAGACCGAGTACCTCACCGGTGTCGACGGCGCCACGATCGGCGAGCTGACCGACCTGCCGGTGAGCGACGGCACCTTCGCGGTGGGCGGCCGCCGGGTCGTCGTCGACGAGGACACCGCCGGGTCGCACCACTGGAAGGCCGGCTCCGTCTTCACCGTCTCCTACGAGGACGGCGAGAAGCAGCGGCTGACGGTGGCCGGGGTCTACACCGGCAACCAGATGCTCCGCGGCATCATGCTCGACACCGCGACCCTCACCCCGCACCAGAGCGACCCGGCCGACATGCGGGTCATGGTGAAGACGTCCGGGGGCACGTCCGGCGCCCTGAAGGACCGGCTGGAGAAGGCGCTCGGCGACAACCCGGCGATCGCCGTCCAGGACAAGCAGGACATCTCCGACGACATCGCGCAGATCTTCACGCTGATGCTGAACCTGGTCTACGGGCTGCTGGCGATGGCCGTGATCGTCGCGGTCCTCGGCGTGATCAACACCCTGGCCATGTCGGTGTTCGAGCGCTCGCAGGAGATCGGCATGCTGCGCGCGATCGGCCTGGACCGCCGGGGCGTCAAGCGGATGGTCCGCCTGGAGTCCCTGGTCATCTCCCTGTTCGGCGGGGTGCTGGGCATCGGCCTGGGCGTGTTCTTCGGCTGGGCGGCCGGTGAGCTGCTCGGCACCCGGATGGCGACGTACGAACTGGTCCTGCCCTGGGGGCGGATGGCCTTCTTCCTGGTGCTGGCGGGGCTGGTCGGAGTGCTGGCCGCGCTGTGGCCGGCGCGGCGGGCGGCCCGCCTGAACACGCTGGAGGCGATCAAGGCTGAGTAACGGCCGGGTACGCCGCGTGGGCCGGGTCCCGTCCTTCCCAGGACGGGACCCGGCCCACGCGGCCGTCGGGGGGGTCAGTTCCAGGTGCGGGCGCGCAGGGGCATGCCGGAGGCGCCGGACTCCGGCGCCTTCACGGCGAGGACCTGGTTGACGCCGATGCGGTTGCGTTCGAAGGCGAGCGCCGACGCCGCCATGTAGAGCCGCCAGACACGGGCCCGGCCGGGGCCGACGAGCCGCTCGGCACGCCGCCAGTCGGCCTCCAGGTTCGTCACCCAGCGGCGCAGGGTCAGCGCGTAGTGCTCGCGGAGGGACTCCACGTCGCGCACCTCGAATCCGGCGCGCTCCAACTGGGTGACGGTGGTGCCGACCGGCGCGAGCTCCCCGTCCGGGAAGACGTAGGCGTCGATGAACGCGTCCACCTCGTACGCCGACTCGTCGCGGTGGGGGCGCCGGGCGATCTGGTGGTTGAGGAGCCGACCGCCGGGCTCCAGCAGGGCGTGCAGGTCGCGGGCGTAGCGCAGGTAGCGGTCGGCGCCGACGTGCTCGGCCATGCCGATGGAGGAGATCGCGTCGAAGGGGCCGTCGCGGACGTCCCGGTAGTCCTGGACGCGGATCTCGACGCGGTCGGTGAGCCCTTCGTCGGCGACCCGCTTGCGGGCGTACGCCGCCTGCTCCTGGGACAGGGTGATGCCGACGACGCTCACGCCGTGCTCGCGGGCGGCCTGGATGGCCATGGAGCCCCAGCCGCAGCCGACGTCCAGCAGCCGCTGACCGGGTTTCAGGGCGAGTTTGCGGCAGACCAGTTCGAGCTTGTCGCGCTGGGCGTCCTCCAGGGTGCCGCCCTCGGACTCGGGGGCCTGCCAGTAGGCGCAGGAGTACACCATGGACGGGCCGAGGACGATCTCGTAGAAGTCGTTCCCGACGTCGTAGTGGTGGCTGATGGCGCGTTTGTCGGTGCGCCTGGTGTGCAGGTGGCCGCGGCGCCCGCGAACCTCCTCGGGGGGCGGGGCGGGCGGCAGGGCGGGCCCGGCGAGCCTGACCAGTCCGCGCACGGCGGCGCGCACCTCGGGGTCGCGCAGCGCGTCGCCGAGGGTGCGGGCGTCCTCGTCGCGCTCCCAGATCAGCCCGGCGAGCGCGCCGAGCACGGTGTAGAGGTCGCCGTCGACGTCGACGTCACCGGCGACCCAGGCGCGGGCGAGCCCCAGCTCGCCGGGTTTCCACAGCAGGCGGCGCAGGGCGCGGCGGTTGCGGACGACCAGGACGGGGGCGCCCGGCGGGCCCGCCGTCGACCCGTCCCAGGCGCGAATGCGCACCGGGAGCGGGGCTCCCAGCACTTGTTCGAAGAGGCCGTTCAGCCGCGACGCGGCGTCTGCCATGGCGCACACCTCCGTGAGGACGATCCCGATGACCGCTTGCTGCGTTAACACCCCGACGTCCGCCGTGCAGTCCCGCTTGGGGTCACGCGCGGGCAAAGCATGTGCATGCTGCACGAAGGCGGGACGGAGGGGAAGCCCGCGTATGGGGGTACCGGGCGGTGCACCGGGGTGGCCGGGAGCGCGCACCGGGGCGGAATTCCGGGGGCGCGGACGGCGGGCGGAGGCGGCTCGACCGGCCCGGACGCGGGCCGGAATGGGCCGGGAATGAACGGGGGCGGGCCGAAAACAGACCGGGAACGGCGAACGCCGAAGGGGCCGCCCGCACCACGGATGGCGGGCGGCCCCTTCGGGCGAACGGGTGAGCCGGGCGGCTCCGGGGTCAGGAGGCCGTGGCCTTCTCCCCGGTCCGCTCGGTCCGCTCGGCCTGCGGCGCGGCGAGCGGCGCGGGCTTGGCGGCCTCGTAGAACTCCTCGCGCGGCGTCTCCATCGCGCCGAGGGAGACGACCTCGCGCTTGAGGAACACGGCGAGCGTCCAGTCGGCGAAGACCCGGATCTTGCGGTTCCAGGTCGGCATCGCCAGACCGTGGTAGCCACGGTGCATGTACCAGGCGAGACGGCCCTTGACCTTGATCTTCATCTTGCCGATGACGATCATCGCGACGCCCTTGTGCAGGCCGAGGCCCGCGACGGCGCCCTTGTTGGCGTGGCTGTACGCCTGCTGCGGGAAGCCCCGCAGGCCGGAGATCACGTTGTCGCCGAGCACCTTGGCCTGGCGCAGCGCGTGCTGTGCGTTGGGCGGGCACCAGGCGTTGTCGTTGCCCGCCTTGCGGCCGACCAGGTCCGGGACCTGGGCGTTGTCGCCGGCGGCCCAGATGTAGTCGGTGCCCTTGGCCTGGAGGGTGGGCTCGCAGTCGACGTGACCGCGGGGGCCCAGCGGCAGGCCGAAGCGGGCCAGGGCCGGGTTCGGCTTGACGCCGGCGGTCCAGACGATGGTGCTGGAGTCGACTTCGAGGCCGTTCTTCAGCACCACGTGGCCGTCGACGCAGGACTCCAGGGAGGTGGAGAGGTAGACCTCGACCCCGCGGCTCTCCAGGTGCTGCTTGCCGTACGCTCCGAGCTTGGGGCCGACCTCGGGAAGGATCTTGTCCGCGGCGTCGACGAGGATGAAGCGCATGTCCTCGCGGGAGACGCTGGTGTAGTACTTCGCGGCGTC
>DASTDN010000552.1:0-2073 GCA_035710365.1 Streptomyces sp.
CGGCGGATGGCGGCCGGTGACCTCGGTCCGGGGTGGCGACAGGCGGCCTGACCCCGTGCGAGTCTGGGTAACCCATGGGTAATGAGCGCGCCCGAAGCCGTACGTGGTTTGATGCGCAGGAAGGCGACCGGGGGCGCGGAAAGGCACAGCCAGCCCACTCCACGGAACTGGCAGGCGGGAATCGTGAGGATCTTCGGCAAGGGACGGCACCGGCCCTCCGCCTCCTGGCGGCAGGCCACCGACCGGGCGTTCACGCTCATCGGCGACGGCCGGTACGAGGACGCGGGGGCGCTGCTGACGCGGGCCGCCGACCTGGAGCCCTGGCTGTCGGAGTCCTGGTTCAACCTCGCCCTCCTGCACAAGTTCCGGCACGACTGGGAGCAGGCCAGGGCGGCGGGCCTGAGAGCCGTCGCGCTCCTCGACCGGGACACCGGGGCGCCCGACTGGTGGAACGTCGGCATCGCCGCGACCGCCCTGCAGGACTGGCCGCTGGCCCGCCGCGCCTGGCAGGCCTACGGGCTGAAGGTGCCCGGCGCCGCGACCGGCTCGGGCGAGCCCCTCGGCATGGACCTCGGCAGCGCCGCCGTCCGGCTGTCCCCCGAGGGGGAGGCCGAGGTGGTGTGGGGGCGGCGCCTGGACCCGGCCCGCATCGAGGTGCTGTCGATCCCGCTGCCCTCCTCGGGGCGCCGCTGGGGCGAGGTCGTCCTGCACGACGGGGTGCCGCACGGCGAGCGCACCACCGCCGCCGGGCACACGTATCCCGTGTTCGACGAGATCGAACTGTGGGCGCCGTCTCCCGTGCCCACCTGGGTGGTGCTGCTGGAGGCCTCCACCGAGGCCGACCGGGACGCCCTGGAGCAACTGGCCGCCGACGCCGGATTCGCCGCCGAGGACTGGTCGTCGTCGGTGCGGCTGCTGTGCCGGATGTGCTCGGAGTCGCGGATGCCGTCCGACGAGGGCGACGGCGAGCACCTCGACCCGCACGACCACAGTGAGCCGGGGCACCCCGGGCCGCTCGGACACCGGACGGACGGACAGCTCTGGGTTCCGGAGCGCGAGTGCGGAGTGGCCGCGCCCGCGTCGCTCGTTCGGGGGCTGCTCGACGGGTGGGTCGCGGACAGCCCCGACTCCCGGGACTGGCGGGACCTCGAAGAGGTCTGCTGACGGACCGCCGTCGGCCGCCGGTCCGTCGTGGCTGGTCGCACGGTTCCTCGCGCTCCGGCAGGGAGGCGGCCCCCGTACCCTGTACCGAGCATCAATCCCCGGTTTTCTCTCATCCAGGAAGGCGTACGTCGGTCATGGCGCAGCAGGACACCGATCAGCAGCACGTGGGCGTGCTCCCCGTCGACGACGAGGGTTTCGTCGTGGACTCGGAGGACTGCGAGGCGCGCGAGACCACGTGGCGGGAGCGCGGCACCTCGCGGCCGATCACCGTGGTCGGGAACCCGGTGCTCCACAAGGAGTGCAAGGACGTCACCGAGTTCGGTGACGAACTCCGGCAACTGGTCGCGGACATGTTCGCCAGTCAGCGCACCGCCGAGGGCGTGGGCCTGGCCGCCAACCAGATCGGCGTGGACCGCAAGGTGTTCGTGTACGACTGCCCGGACGACGACGGTGTGCGGCACGTCGGCGTGGTCTGCAACCCCAGACTCGTCGAACTGCCCGCCGAGCGGCGCCGCCTGGACGACAGCAACGAGGGCTGCCTGTCCGTGCCCACCGCCTACGCCTCCCTCGCGCGGCCCGACTACGCCGAGGTGACCGGGCAGGACGAGGAGGGCAACCCCGTCAGGGTGCGCGGCACCGGCTATTTCGCGCGCTGCCTCCAGCATGAGACCGACCACCTGTACGGCTACCTGTACATCGACCGGCTCTCCAAGCGCGAGCGCAAGGACGCGCTGCGGCAGATGGCCGAGAACGAGCCGCGCTATCCCGTGGTCGCCAACGACTGACCGCCGTCCGCGGGCCGCGTGCCGACGGCCCTCCGGCGCACGCCGGCTGTGCCGCCGGCCCGCCGCCCCGGCAGGTACGGCCGCGCGTCGGCCACACCGCCACTGTCCTCCCGCGTTCTCGTTC
>DASTDN010000553.1:0-4426 GCA_035710365.1 Streptomyces sp.
GCCCGCGGTGTGGGTCATCAGGTGCCGCAGGAGGACGGGACCCGCGGCGGGGCGGGTGCGGACCTCCTTGCCGGAGCCGCTCTCGTACACCCGGGCGTCGGCGAAGACCGGCAGGTGGCGTTCGAGCGGGTCGTCGAGCGACAGCCGGCCCTCCTCCATCAGCAGCAGCGCGGCCACCGCGGTGACCGGCTTCGTCATGGAGTAGATCCGCCACAGCGTGTCGGGTTCCACGGGCAGTCCGGCCGCGAGGTCGCGGCTGCCGTGCGTCGTGAGATGGGCGACGCGCCCGCTGCGGGCCACGGCCACCAGGAAGCCGGGCATGCGGCCCTCGTCCACCACGCGGGCGAAATGCCGGTCGAGGCGGTCCAGCGCCCCGGCGTCGAGACCCACCTCGCCCGGGTCCACCTCTTGTCGCAGCTCTGCCATCGTTCGTTCTCCTCCGTCACCTTCTCCTGAGGTGCGGTGCGGCATACCCGCACGCGGGCCCCCTCAGACCTGACAACCGGGGCCGCCGCACGGTCCGGCCCCGCACCCCGCCCGCGTCACGAGCGGCTCACCGTGCGCGTGACGCCCGCCAGCACCGCCGTCGCGAGGATCCAGCCCGTGATGACGAGGACGTAGGACAGCAACTGCCGCCAGCCGTCGGGGGCGAACGCCGCCTCCTGGCCGAAGGAGATCACCGGAAGCAGCAGGTCCAGGGTGTAGAAGACCGGGTGGAACTGCGGCGCCTCGGACGCCTTCAGGGCGCGCGGGTGGTGCAGGGCGTAGGCGACCGAGCCCACGGTCAGCAGCGACAGCAGCCAGCCCGCCGCCCGCATCGGCCGGAAGCCGTAGCCGACGGTGGCGTCCTGCACGACCCCCCACAGCCGGGCGTACCACGGCAGGGTGCGGCGGTGCCGGCGCTGCTTCGCGAGCTGTACGAGGCGGGCCGCGTCGTCGTCGCCGATGCGGCGGTAGGCGGCGGCCAACTGCTCGTAGGCGTGCGGGACGTAGCCCTCCCGGTCGCGCTCCAGCATCGGCAGACGCCGCGTGGCGGGCTCGTGCGGGGTGAGCGTCGTGTAGCCGAGTCCGTTGAGCAGCACCTGGCCGGGCACCATGTCCGGCTCCAGGAAGAGCACGTCGAGCTGGGAGCGGCGCAGGTTGAGGGCGCCCTCGACGGCGGGGCCCCGGCGCAGCCACAGCTCGCCGACGGCGGCGCTGCTCGCCCGCAGCGCCGTGCCGCCCGGGTTGGACAGCCGGGTGTACGACAGGTCCAGCCGGCCGGTGACGCGGCTGCCGCGCAGGCCGATCCAGCCGTCCGCGTCGGCCTGCCGGAGCAGCAGATCGCCCTCGACGGCGAGGGTCTCCGCGTCCACGGCGCACTGTCCGGGGTTGCTCAGCCGGGCCTCCGCGAGGTTCACCGAGCCGGTGATCCTGGCGCCGTTGAGCCGGATCGGGCCCTCGGCACGCAGTCCGGGCGCCCACAGGTCGGCGCCGACGACGGCCTGGTTGAGCTGGAGCACCGGCTGCGTGCGGTCCGGGTCGGTGAAGGAGGCGCTCTCCAGGTACAGGCTGCCGGTGATCTGCGCCCCGCCGAGCCGGACCCGGCCGTGGAAGCGGCAGCGGGTCAGGCGCAGCACGCCCTCCACGGTCACCGCGTGCGAGACGAGGCCGGGCAGCACGGACTCGCTGAGGTTGAGCTCGCGCAGCCGGGCGCCGTAGAGGCGGGGCGAGTCGTCGAAGTGGCAGTGGCTCAGGCGCACGGGGTGCTCGACGGTGGCGTACTGCAGGTCGAGCAGGCCCGTGACGCGGGCCCCGGCCAGGCTGAGGGACGGTATCCGCCCGTCCTGGCGCGGCGCGTGGACGAGGAGGTGCCTGAGCACCGAGGCGCGTACGGTGCGCTCCGGTCCCCAGGCGGCGCCGTCGGCGGCGTCCGGGTGCCCGGGGTCGCGGAAGTCCACGGCCTCGCCGCGCGGGAAGGCGCGCCACACGCGGGCCTCGGCCGGTGTCAGGTTGTCGATCTCCATCGCCGGGGACTCTGACGCAGCGGGTCCGGGGTGTCAACGGGACGTCTGGGCGCGGGTGTTCCACTCGGTGAGGACGGGCCGCCCGTGTTCGGTCGACAGCCGGTTCAGGGTGCCCGTCTCGATGCGGAACAGCCGGCCCGCCGACGGCGGCAGGCCGAGCCGGCGGGCGGTGAGGACCCGCAGGACGTGCGAGTGGGCGACGAGGAGGACGTCGCCGTCGTCGAGCGCGGGCACCGCGCGGGCCAGGACCCGGTCGGCGCGCTGCCCGACCTGCTCGGGCGACTCGCCGGGCCGGTCCGCGGGGCCGGCCGGCACACCGTCCGTCCACAGGTCCCAGCCGGGGCGCTCGCGGCGGATCTCCGGCGTGGTGACGCCCTCGTAGGCGCCGTAGTCCCACTCGTGCAGGTCGGCGTCGACGACGGCCCCGGTCACGCCCGCGAGTCCGGCGGTGCGCCGGGCGCGCGCCAGCGGGCTGGTGAGGACGAGGGAGTACGCCCGTCCCGCGAGGAGCGGGGCGAGCGCCCCGGCCTGGGCCTCGCCGCGCGGGGTCAGCGGCAGGTCGGTCCAGCCGGTGTGCCGGCCCGTCCTGCTCCACTCGGTCTCACCGTGCCGGACCAGGTACAGGTCTCCCGGGCCCTCGCCGGTGCGGGAGGAGTCAGTCACGGGCGGCGTTCTCCTCGGCGCCCTCGCCCCGCAGGGCGACCGCGTACATCTCGTCCGCGTCGAGGCGCCGCAGCTCCTCGGCGATGAGTTCGGAGGTGGCGCGGACCTTCAGCGCGAGCGTCCGCGAGGGCTGGTCGGGGAGGTGGAGCGTGGCCAGGGGCCCCTCGGGGCGGTCGATGTAGATGTCGCCCTTCTCGGTGCCGAGCCGGACGCCCGTCACGACCGGGCCCTCCGTGACGACCCGCTCGGCGCGCACGTGCAGGCGGGCCTCCAGCCAGCGCGCCAGCAGTTCGGCGGCCGGGTTGTCGGCCTCGGCCTCCACGGTCGCGGCGGTCACCGGCATCCTGGCCTGGTCCAGGGCCGCGGCCAGCATGGAACGCCACGGCGTGAGCCGGGTCCAGGCCAGGTCGGTGTCGCCCGGCGCGTACGACCGGGCCCGGGCCTCCAGGTCCTCCAGCGGGGTCTCCGTGGTGTACAGGTCGGTGATGCGGCGCTGAGCGAGGGCGCCGAGCGGGTCCTTCGCCGGGTTGCGGGGCGCGTCCACCGGCCACCACACGACGACGGGCGCGTCCGGCAGCAGCAGCGGCAGCACCACCGAGTCGGCGTGCTCCGACACCTCCCCGTACATCCGCAGCACGACCGTCTCGCCGGTGCCCGCGTCGGCGCCGACCCGCACTTCGGCGTTCAGATGGGAGCGGGTGCGGTCGCGGGGGGTGCGGGCGTGCCGTTTGATCACGACCAGGGTGCGCGAGGGGTGCTCGTGGGAGGCCTCCTCCGCCGCCTTGATCGAGTCGTAGGCGTTCTCCTCGTCCGTGACGATCACCATCGTCAGGACCATGCCCACGGCGGGCGTGCCGATGGCGCGGCGGCCCCGCACCAGGGCCTTGTTGATCTTGCTTGACGTGGTGTCGGTCAGATCGATCTTCATGGCCTGCGCCAGCTCCGTCCGTCTCGTGCGAGCATCTCGTCGGCTTCCCCGGGACCCCAGCCACCCGAGGCGTACTGCGCGGGCCTGCCGTGCGCGGCCCAGTACTCCTCGACGGGGTCGAGGATCCTCCAGGACTCTTCCACCTCCTGGTGGCGCGGGAACAGGTTGGCGTCCCCGAGCAGCACGTCCAGGATCAGCCGCTCGTACGCCTCGGGGCTGGACTCGGTGAACGACTCGCCGTACGCGAAGTCCATGGTCACGTCGCGGATCTCCATGGAGGTCCCGGGGACCTTCGAGCCGAAGCGGACCGTCATGCCCTCGTCGGGCTGCACCCGGATCACGATGGCGTTCTGGCCCAGTTCCTCGGTGGCGCTGCTGTCGAAGGGGGAGTGCGGGGCCCGCTGGAAGACCACCGCGATCTCCGTGACCCGGCGGCCCAGCCGCTTGCCGGTACGCAGGTAGAAGGGCACGCCCGCCCAGCGGCGGTTGTCGATGCCCACCTTGATCGCGGCGTACGTGTCGGTCGTGGAGTCCGGGTCGATGCCCTCCTCCTCCAGGTAGCCGGGCACCAGCTCACCGCCCTGCCAGGCGCGCGTGTACTGCCCGCGCACGGTGTGGGTGCCCAGGTCGTCCGGCAGCCGCACGGCCCGCAGCACCTTCAGCTTCTCGGTGAGCAGCGCGTCCGCGTCGAAGGAGGCGGGCTCCTCCATCGCGGTCAGCGCCAGCAACTGCAGGAGGTGGTTCTGGATGACGTCGCGGGCGGCGCCGATGCCGTCGTAGTACCCGGCCCGGCCGCCGATGCCGATGTCCTCGGCCATGGTGATCTGCA
>DASTDN010000554.1:0-17647 GCA_035710365.1 Streptomyces sp.
CCCTCGCCCTCCGTGGGCGGAGGTCCCTGCCCCACGCGCGGCACTCGCCCCGCTCCGCCACACGCGACGTCCCGCCCGTCGGCCGGGCCCACGGGGCAGGGCCACCCCGGGCCCGCAGGGACCTGCGGGCCGGCTGCGCGAACCGCTTCGGCCCTGTGCCGCGCGGCGCCGCCCTCCTCCCGCCCGGCCGCCGTCGACGCCGGCCAGCTCCGCGGGACGGCCGTGCGAACCTCCGGCAGCCCTTCCGCTGCGGCGTCCGTCAGCGGGTGATCCGGCCGCCACACCGCCTCCGCGCTCGGGCGGCCCGCCCACGGGCAGCGGGCGCGGCCGGTACTCGGCCCGGCGGACGGGCCGTACACGGGTCGGCGGACGCCTGCACGGCCCGGCGGCGCGCCGAGGCCCCCGCGTACGGATTACCAGCCCGACAGTTGACAGGGCCACGCCATGGCGCCACGCTCTGAGAGCGCTCTCAGAGCGTCGGCTTCCCTTCCCCCACCGGCAACAGCCGAACCGGAGGCAGTGCATGCTTCACACACTCGGATACCGGGCGTGGGCCGTGGTGACCATGGTCCTCGCCCTGGCGGGCAGCCTGCTCGCCGTGGGCACCAGCACCCCCGCCCACGCGGTCCCCGCGACGATCCCCCTGAAGATCACCAACAACTCGGGCCGCGGCGACCAGGTGTACATCTACAACGTCGGAACCGAGCTGGCGACGGGCCGCCAGGGCTGGGCCGACGCGTCCGGCACGTTCCACCCGTGGCCCGCCGGGGGCAACCCGCCGGTCCCCGCGCCCGACGCCGCGATCACCGGCCCCGCCGCGGGCGGGACGACGACCATCCAGATGCCGAAGTTCTCCGGCCGGATCTACATGTCGTTCGGCCAGAAGCTGGTCTTCAAGCTGGCCACCGGCGGCCTGGTGCAGCCGGCCGTGCAGAACCCGTCCGACCCCAACCGCAACATCCTGTTCCACTGGGCGGAGTACACGCTCAACGACTCGGGCGTGTGGTTCAACAGCTCGCAGGTCGACATGTTCGCCGTGCCGTACTCGGTCGGCGTGCAGCGCGCCGACGGAAGCACGACCACCACGGGCCGGCTCAAGCCCGGCGGGTACAACGGCTTCTTCAACGCGCTCAGGGGGCAGTCCGGCGGCTGGTCGAACCTCGTCCAGACCCGCTCCGACGGCACCGTGCTGCGCGCCCTGGCCCCGCTGTACGGCATGGAGACCGGCGCCCTGCCCGCCTCGGTCATGGACGACTACATCAACCGCGTCTGGAGCAAGTACGCGAGCCAGACGCTGACGGTCACCCCGTTCGGCAACCAGCCCAACACCAAGTACTTCGGGCGGGTCTCCGGTGACGTCATGAACTTCACCAACAGCTCGGGCGCCGTGGTCACCAGCTTCCAGAAGCCCGACGCCGACTCCATCTTCGGCTGCCACAAGAAGCTCGACGCCCCGAACGACCAGGTGCGCGGCCCCATCTCCCGCACCCTGTGCGCCGGCTTCAACCGCTCCACCCTGCTCACCAACCCCAACCAGCCCGACACCAGCGCGTCCGGCTTCTACCAGGACGGCGTCACCAACCACTACGCCCGGCACATCCACGCGCAGATGGCCGACGGCAAGGCGTACGCCTTCGCCTTCGACGACGTGGGCAACCACGAGTCGCTCGTGCACGACGGCAACCCGCGCGAGGCCTACCTCACCCTGGACCCGTTCAACTGACCGGGACCACTCGCGCAAGGCGACGGCCCGTCCGCTGAGGACGGGCGGCAGACCCGGCCGGGACCGGGACCGTCCGACACCGGATCACACCGCGGCGAACGCGGGTACCGGCGCCGGGCGGTCCCGGTCCCTTCGTCTCGGCCCCCGCGGGCGCGGCCGGGAGTGCCGTCGGCGGGCGCGGTTCCGCGCCCCTCTGCGCGCACACGGAGTACGGAGCCTCGTCGAGGGGCACCAGGACCCATGGCGACCGGTGGTGCGCGGCGCGGCCCCGCCTACCGGCCGGCTCCCCCGCCGCGCGGCTCGGCCTCCGGCGAGCGGCCGGCGCCGCGGGTGCCCAGCACGGTCGCCCGGAGTCGGCAACCTCGGTTCCGCGTTTTCGGCAAGTCCGCACCGCGGCAATCGGCCCGGGGATCGCAAAGGCCAGTTCAGAGCACCCTCCGACGACCCGCCGGACGGTCACCTGCGGAAGAATCGCCGAAGTAGCTCCGCGCTCTTCGGATTACTCGCCGCATACCCCTGGCCACAGCTAAATTCACCGTATGACCAGTACCCGCCACATAACCAAGGCGGTCATCCCGGCCGCCGGACTGGGCACGCGTTTTCTCCCCGCAACAAAGGCCGTTCCCAAGGAAATGCTGCCAGTGGTGGACAGGCCTGCCATCCAGTACGTGGTGGAGGAGGCCGTGTCCGCAGGCCTCTCCGAAATCCTGATGGTGACGGGGCGCAACAAGCGTCCCCTGGAAGATCACTTCGACCGCAGCTTCGAACTCGAGAGCGTTCTCAAGGGAAAGGGAGACGGCGCCAAGCTCTCCCGGCTGGCGTCGTCCGCCACCCTCGCGAACATCCACTACGTGCGCCAGGGAGATCCCCGGGGGCTCGGCCACGCGGTGCTGCGGGCCGCGTCGTACGTGGGGGACGAGCCGTTCGCCGTCCTGCTCGGCGACGACCTGATCGACGCCAGGGACTCCCTGCTGGCGCGCATGACCGAGGTCCACCAGCGGTACGGGGGCAGCGTCCTGGCACTGATGGAGGTGCCCCGGGAGCAGATCTCGCGCTACGGGTGCCCGGCCGTGGCCCGCACCGGCGAGCACGACGTGGTGCGCGTGACGGACCTGGTCGAGAAGCCCTCGCAGGCCGAGGCGCCGAGCGGCTACGCGGTGCTCGGCCGCTACGTCCTCGACCCCGGGCTCTTCGGCGTACTGCGCCGCACGCGGCCGGGCCGCGGCGGAGAGATCCAGCTCACGGACGCCCTGCGCGAGGTGTGCGGGGGCGACGGGGCGGCGGGGCCGGTGCACGGGGTGGTCTTCTCCGGGCGCCGCTACGACACCGGCGACCCCGGCGACTACCTGCAGGCCGTCGTGCGGCTGGCGTGGGAGCGGGAGGACCTGGGGCCGGGGTTTCGCAGTTGGCTCGGGGAGTTCGTCACGGCGAACTCGGCCGCGCATCCGCGTCCCGTGCCGGCCGCCCCCGGCCTGGGCTCCGAATAGCCGCCTCTCGTCCGCTTTGCTCGGCCGTGCACGAAAACACACGGCTTGGAAAAACCAAAGGAGGACCGTTGGACGTGCGTTTCGCCGGTCGGCGTCGCGAATGTCACCGAACCGGACACGAATCGGCCGGAAGCCGAAACCGTTCCGAAACGGCACGGAATTCCCGACGGTCCCACGAACAGTGCCGACGGGCCCGCCGCCCGGAATGAATGGTACGGACAACGCGCCTTTCGAACCGGACTTCCATTCTTCCGAAGTATGACGAGGTCCGTTCTCCCCGCACTTCCCGGACAGAAATCCGGGAGCGTCGTCCACCGCACGAGTGAGGCGGTTCGACCCGCCGGGCGGCTTCGCCGGGCAACTCGCCGGACGCCGCGGAACACCCCGGACGACACGGCCGGGGCCACAGCCCACGCACCGCCCCCGAGGGCCGGCCGGGTCACCGCCGCCCGGTGGGCCGTCGACGGCGGCGCCCCGCGCCGGACCTGACGGCGCACCACGCACACGCACCACCGCACCGCACCGCATCCCGCCCATCTGATTGAGGTGTACATGACTACTTCACCCCTGAGCCGTCGTTCCGTGCTCGCCCGCAGCGCCGCCCTCGCCGGTGGCGCCGCCGCGGCCACGGCCGGTGTGACCGCCGCCACCGCCGCCCCGGCCGAGGCGGCGGGCGCGTACGCGGTCGGCGACCTCATCCGGCCCAGCGACCCCCGTTACCCCCTGCTGACCACCGGCAACAACCAGCGCTACGTCTCCGCCCCCGAGTACGTGAAGATGATCCGCTCGTCGGCCGACGCCGAGCATGCGCTGCGCGACGCGTACCGGGCCGGCAAGCGCGTCTCGGTGCGCAGCGGCGGGCACTGCTTCGCCAGCCTGGTGTGCAACCCGGAGGTCGAGGTCATCCTCGACTTCTCCGAGATGACGGACATCGGCTACGACCCGTCCAGGCGTGCCTTCTACGTCGAGCCCGGCGCCCGCCTGATGAACGTCTACGAAGCCCTCTACAAGGGCTGGAACGTCACCGTCCCCGGCGGCATCTGCTACCAGGTCGGTGCTGGCGGCCACATCTCCGGCGGCGGCTACGGACTGCTGTCCCGCGCCCACGGCCTCGTCGTCGACCACCTCTACGCGGTGGAGGTCGTCACCGTCGACCGCGACGGCAGGGTCCGCACCACGGTCGCCACGCGGGATGCGGACGACCCGAACCGTGACCTGTGGTGGGCCCACACCGGTGGCGGCGGCGGCAACTTCGGCCTGATCACCCGCTACTGGTTCCGCTCGCCGGACGCGACGGGCACCGACCCCCGCGACCAGCTCGTGTCCCCGCCGTCCACGGTCCTCGTGCACGCCGTGGACATCCCGTGGGCCGACATCGACGAGGTGAAGTTCACCCGGCTGCTGAAGAACTTCGGTGCCTGGCACGAGGCCAACAGCGCGCCCGACTCCCCGTACCGGCACCTGTCCAGCCTGTTCAACGTGAGCGCCAAGGCGCACGGCAGCCTGGGCATGTTCACCCAGGTCGACGCCACGGTGCCCGGGGCGCGCAAGCTGCTGGACGACTACTTCACCGCCATCACCGCCGGCACCGGCATCACGGCCAGGGCGATGTCCAAGGGCAACGGGGAGATCCCGCACCTGGCGAACCTGGCCGAGCCGCGGGAGATGCCGTGGCTCCAGGCCACCCGCCTGGTCGGCACCAACAACCCCACGATCACCAACCCCACGTCGCGGGCGGTGCACAAGTCTGCGTACATGCGGAAGAACTTCACCGACCACCAGATCGCGGCGCTGTACAAGCACATGACCCGTCCGGACTTCCACAACCCGGACACGATGCTCGTGCTGTTCTCCTTCGGCTGCCAGGTCAACGCGGTCGAGCAGGACGCGACGGCCAACGCGCAGCGCGACAGCGTGTTCAAGATGTGCTTCCAGACCTTCTGGCCGGACGAGAACGACGACGACTTCTACGTGGACTGGGCGCGCGGCATCTACGGCGACTTCTTCGCCGAGACCGGCGGCGTCCCCGTCATCGGCGACCGCACGGACGGCTGTTACGTCAACTACTGCGACACGGACATGGCGGACCCGGCGCACAACCAGTCCGGCGTGCCGTGGAGCACCCTCTACTACAAGGGCAACTACCCGCGCCTGCAGCGGGTGAAGAAGCGCTGGGACCCCAGCAACTTCTTCCACCACACCCTGTCCGTGGAGCCTCCCCGCAACTGACGAGGGGACCAGACCGGCCACTGTCGGATTCCGCGCCGGAACCTGAGTTCTCAGCGTGCTGGAACCCGGCCTCTCACGCGACATCTCAATCGGGAGACACCTGATGCGACCTGTTGCCGTGGTCCTGGGCACCCGCCCGGAGGCCATCAAGTTCGCCCCGGTGATACACGCGCTGCGGGACGACCCCCGCTTCGAACCGGTCGTCATCTCGACCGGCCAGCACCGAGAGATGCTGGACGAAACGATGAAGGCGTTCGACCTGACCCCGGACATCGACCTGGGCGTCATGGTTCCCCAGCAGACGCTCTCGCAGACCACGTACCGTGCGCTGCGCGAGTTGGAGAGACAGCTCAGCACGCTGAAGGTCGAAGCCGTGCTCGTGCACGGTGACACCGCCACCACCATGGCCGGCGCCCTGTCCGGCTTCCACCACCAGATCCCCGTGATCCACGTGGAAGCCGGACTGCGCAGCGGTTACCTCGGGTCCCCCTTCCCCGAGGAGGGCAACCGCCGCATGGTCGCCCAGGTCGCGGCACTGCACCTGGCGCCCACCCCGGGCAACAGGACGAACCTCCTCGCCGAGGGGGTTCCCGACAGCGCCATCGCGGTGACCGGGAACACCGTCATCGACGCCCTGCAGTGGGCGAGCGACAAGGCGGACACCTACGGCCACCCGGACCTGGAGGACCTGGACGGCGACCCCCGCCGGGTGGTCCTGGCCTCCGCCCACCGGCGGGACGCCTGGCCCCACCTGCCGGAGATCGCGCGGGCGTTCGCCGCCGTCGCGGACGAGCCCGACACCCGCGTGATCGTGCCGCTGCACCGCAATCCGGCGGTGCGGCAGGCGATGCTGCCGCACATCGGCGGCCACCCGGACATCACCATCGTCGGCCCGCTGCCCTACCTGAACTTCTGCCGGCTCCTGCGGCGGGCCGACATCATCCTCTCGGACTCCAGCGGGGCCCAGGAGGAAGGCCCGGCCCTGGGCAAGCCGACGCTGGTGATCAGCAACATCACCGAGCGCCTGGAGGCCGTGGCCGCGGGCACGGCCCGGCTGGTCGGCACCACGTACGAGGGCGTGTACACGCACGCCGTACGGCTGCTGCGCGACAAGGAGGAGTACACGCGGATGGCCGCCGCCGCCAACCCGTACGGCGACGGGCGGGCCACGCGCCGCACCGTCGACGCCATCGCGCACTTCTTCGGTGACGGCCCGCCCCCCGAGCCGTTCGTGCCGGAACCCCTGACCGACGTGCCGACCGACCGGGCGGCCCAGACGACGGAGTACACGCGGACATGACCGAGACGACGACCGGCACGGGACGGGCGGGCGGCCCCGCCGCCGCCCAGGACGGTGCACGAGCCCTGAACTTCACCGGTGCCCGCGTCACCGCGACCGCCGTCACCGGCGCCGCCGGGCACCGGATCGACGGCCGGGCGCTCGTCGTCAACTGCGGCACGCGGGACGTGTACGTCGCCGAGTCGCCGCGGCGCCCGATCCAGCCGCTGACCTCCACCGTCGTCGTCGACACCACCGTCGGTCCGGCCGATCTGCTCGTGGTGCTGCGCACCGACGACGAGCGGGGGGACCGCATCGCCGGCATCACCGACGAGCCGGGCTGGGAGCTGCTGGGCGACGTGATCGGGGACGGTCCCAGCACCACCGGGGGCCTTCCCTTCGACCGGAAGACCCCGCTGTGGCGCAGCCCGCAGGACGTCCTCGGGCAGGTCGCGTTCGACCCGGCCCACGTGCTGCGGGAGACGGCGGTGGCGGGCCCGCCGCAGCCCTTCGAGGTCCGGGTGAACCTGTGGTTCGCCCCGGCGGGCACCGACTGCTTCATCCACAACCGGCACGACTTCATCGAGGTCCACACCCAGGTCGCCGGTCTGGGCCGGATGCAGAAGTTCCGGGAGCAGGACCACTCCACGCTCTACCAGGACGTCCTGATGAGCCCCGGCTTCACCACCCCGGACCCCTTCTGCTGCCTCGGGTCCGACGACTCCTACGTCTACCCCTGGCACCAGTACTACGCCGACACCGACTGCGTATGGCTGGCCATCGAGTACCACCGCGTCGCGCGGTGACCGTCGAACGGAGACACGACATGACCGAGATACAGCCCCCGAAGTTCACTCCGGAGCTGGTGGCCGACCAACTCCGCGACGGCTACTGGCTGGAAGCCCCCGACATCGACGGCGACGGCCGGCCCGACCTGTTCGGCTACGGTCTGCGGCTGGGCGAGATCTACTGGTACCAGAACAACGGCGAGTGGACCCGGCGGCTGGCCGCCGACGGGTTCCGCATGCCGGTCGGCGCGGACTACGCCGACATCAGCGGCAACGGCTCCCCGGACATCATCGTCTGCCACGAGCTGTACGGGCCGATCGGCACGATCGTCGACCCCGACCCCGAGGGCGGCAAGATCACCTGGCTGGAGAACCCCGGTTCCCCCGACAAGGACCCCTCCCGCTGGAAGAAGCACTACGTCGGCCGCGCCACCGGTATGCACCGGCTGCGGGCGGGCCACTTCACCCAGCGGGAGCGCCTGGAGATCATCGGCCTGCCGATCGTGGCCGAGGCCGATGTGCACGCGGTGCTGCCGGTGGTGCTGTTCACGCAGCCCGACGACGTGACGAGCGCCGGGGAATGGCCGATGACGGTCATCGACGACAGCAACTTCCGCATGATCCACGGCGCGGAGAAGAAGTCCGGCATCATCCCCGGTTCCGACCTGGACTCGGTGCTGCTGGCCTCCGACGAGGGCGTGACCTGGCTGTACTTCGACGCCGGGCGCGGCGAGTGGGTGCGCGAGCTGGTCGGCACCGGTGAACTGACCCAGTTCGAGCAGACCGGTTTCCGGGGCAGCGGCGACCTCAACGCGGGGCGGCTCGGCGACGATCCGATGGCGTACGTCGCGGCGCTGGAGCCGTTCCACGGCAACACGGTGGCCGTCTACACCAAGCGTGACGGCGGTCCGGCGGCCGGCGGGAGCTGGCAGCGGACGCTGCTGGACGTGTACGGCGACCCGAACGAGAACGGCGAGGGTCCCGGTCACCAGATCGTGTGCGCCGACTTCGACGGGGACGGCGACGACGAGTTCCTGGTCGCGCTGCGCGGGCCGTGGCCCTGGCAGGGCGTCATGTACTACAAGGCCGTCGACGCCGCCAACGGCGTCTGGGCGAAGTGGCGGGTGTCGGACGACTCGGTCGCCCGCATCGCCACCGGCGACTTCAACGGCGACGGGCGCCTGGACTTCGCGACGATCGCGTACTCGGTGCAGAACTACTACGTGGCCAAGGACGCGAAGATCGTCCTGCACCGCAACGAGATCGGCAGCGCCGGCTGAGGTTCTGTTCCCCGCGCCCCCGGCCGGGGGCGCGGGGGGCCCGCTCCACTCATCTCTCCACCCAAGGACATGTCATGGTGTCACCACGCCTGGCCAAGCTGCCGTCGCTGACCGGTCTCCGGTTCTTCGCGGCGCTCCTGGTCTTCTTCTTCCACTCCTCCCTCTCCAACTCGCCGATCCCGCCGAACGATCCGATCAACCCGTTCGCCGACTCGGACATCGTGCACGCCTACGAGAAGACGTTCCTCAACACCGGTTACATCGGGGTGTCCTTCTTCTTCGTGCTCTCCGGCTTCGTGCTGGCCTGGTCGGCGCGGCCGGGGATGTCCATGCGGGCGTTCTGGCGGCGCCGCATGACGAAGATCTTCCCCAACCACCTCGTGGTCTTCCTGGCCGCGCTGATCCTCTTCGCCGGCGCCACGATCAGCTCGGTCGGGCACTGGCTGCCGAACATGCTGCTGGTGCACACGTTCTTCCCGCAGCCCGAGATCAACCTCAGCATGAGCCCGCCGACCTGGTCCCTCGGCAGCGAACTGCTCTTCTACGTGCTGTTCCCGCTGCTGATCGTGCCGATCCGCAAGCTCCGGGAGGGGGCTCTGTGGACGTGGGCGGCGATCATGGTCGTCGGCACCGTGGTGGTACAGCTCGTCTCGACGTACCTGGTACCGGCCACGCCGAAGTCGGCGATCACGCCCATCTCCGACATGCAGTTCTGGTTCGGGTACCTGTTCCCGCCGGGCCGCCTCTTCGAGTTCGTTCTCGGCATCCTGCTCGCGCGGATCGTCATGGCCGGCCGCTGGCCGCGCCAACTCGGCATCGGGATGTCCCTGGTCCTGTGCGCCGCCGGGTACGGGGCCGGGTTCGTCCTGCCGTTCCAGTACACGTTCGTCACGGCGACGATCATCCCGATCGGCGCACTGATCGCCGCGGTCGCGGCGTCCGACGTCGCCGGGCGCGTCACCTGGCTGCGCAGCCGCCTCATGGTGTGGCTCGGAGAGGTCTCGTTCGGCTTCTACCTGGTGCAGGGTGTGTCGATCTTCTACCTGCGCTCCCTGCTGGACGGTGCCACGTACGGCGTGCCGGCCTCGATCCTGCTGATCGTGGGCTTCTTCTGCACGTCGCTGCTGGGCGGCTGGCTGCTGTGGAAGTTCGTGGAGATGCCCGCCATGCGGCACATCAGCCGCAGCCGCAAGAACCGCCGTCCCACTCCCCCGGACATCCCCGCGCAGGCCTCCGCCGAGGCCGGCGCCGAGACGGAGCCGGCCAAGCCGACCACGCTCCGGGCGCTGTGAGGGTTCGCGCGTCCTGACGGGCCCGCGCACCCCGGACAGAAGGAACCCGCTGACGGTGTCTCCGTCAGCGGGTTCCTCCCTTTTCGCCGGGGGGCCCAGGGGGTGTCACTCGCGGGTCACTCCCCGTCGGCGCCCCGGCCCGGCTCGTCGCCCCGCGGGTCACGCCCCCGCCGGGGCCGCGGGCTGCCCGGTGCGGTCGAAGGCCTCGGCGAGCAGCCCGTAGGAGCGCAGCCGGTCGGCGGGGTCGCAGGTCAGGGTGTTGACCATGATCTCGTCGACACCGTGCTCGGCGGCCAGCTCCGTCAGGCGCCGGCGCACCTGGTCCGGGGTGCCCCACACGACGGTGCGGCGGCGCGCCTCGGCGCGTTCCGCCTCCAGGGACGTCCACCGGTGGGCGAGCGCCTCCTCGACGGTGGGCAGCGGGAGGTCCTCGCCGAGGTCCTTGCGGCTGCGCCACAGCAGGACGCTCTGGGCCAGTGCCTCGGCGCGTTCCGCGGTCTCGGCCGTGACCACGCGCACCGCGAGGACACCGCCCGTCGAGGGGCGGCCCGTGTGCTGGGCGTACGACTCCCGGTAGGACTCCAGGGCGGCGCGGGCCGGGCCCGGGACGAGGAAGTGCGCGAAGGCATACTCGGTTCCGAGCTGCCCGGCCAGGTGACCGGAGCCGGACCCGGCGCCGAGGAGCCACATCTGGGGGCGCACCGCGGCCAGCGGGACGACCTCGTCGCCGGTGGGCGACCCGTCTCCGTCCAGGCCCATGAGCCGGCGCAGTACCAGGACCCGCTGGGGATAGTCGGCGGCGGGGCCGCCCGCGCGGCCGAGGCCGAGGTCGACCCGGCCGGGGAACAGCGAGGCGAGGACACCGAAGACCTCGGCGACCTTGTCCGGCGGGTAGCGGGGCAGCAGCACCCCGCCGGTGCCCACGCGCAGGCGCCGGGTGCGGGCGAGCAGGATCGCCGCGAGGACCTCGGGGGCGCTGCCCGCGAAACCGGGCGAGTAGTGGTGCTCGGCGGTCCAGTGGCGGACGTAGCCCCATTCCTCGGCGGCCTGGGCGAGGTCCACCGACGCCTGAAGGGCGTCGGCGGCCGTGAAGCCCGCGCCGATGGGCGACTGGTCCAGCACCGACAGGCGTGGGGTCGAGGACGGTGCCACGGGTGGTTCCCCTCTCATTTGCCGGCCCGCACGATGGCGGGCACGATCCGGTAGTCCCGCTGGAAGACCAGGTTGTGCAGGTCGCCGGTGGCGATGGCGCGCAGGGTCGGGACCTCCGCCGCGGCCTGCTCGGGCGTGAACACGTTGAAGGGCCAGTCGTGGACCGTCGCACCCCGCAGGTGGGGGTGGTGGAAGCCGCGCCCGTAGTAGGCGAGCAGGGTGATCGGCGCGATCTCGGTCTCGCGCTGCTCGGGCCAGGACAGGGTCCAGGACGCGCCGAGGCCGGCGTCGTGGGTGCGCCGCACTCCGCTCGCCTCGACCAGGCCCGTGCCGAAGAACAGCGAGGCGTTGAACTCGTCGAGGACCTGCACGGCGTACGGGTGGAGGAGTTCGACGGCGCGCTGGAAGTGCCGCTCCTTGCCGAGGCGGGAGACGGTGTCGCCGCCCTCGCCGTGGGTGCCGTCCCGCAGGTCGGCGAAGTGCCGGGTCAGCGCCTCGATGTGCGGGAGGCCGCCTTTGGTCTCGGTGGTCATGCTGTCTCCTTTTCCGGCCTCAGCAGGTCGCGCAGCGCCGTGCCGAGCCAGTGCCTCAGGGGAGTGCCGTGCGGGTCGGAGCCGTCGGCGGCGAGGAAGGCGGCGTGCGGGGTGCGGGGGAAGATCCGCAGCCGTACGTCGTTGCCGGCCTTCTCCAGTTGCCGGGCGTACCCGGTGACGTCGTCGACGACCGGGTCGAGGACGCCGACGCCGAGGACGGCGGGGGGCAGTCCGTCGAGCCGCCCGGCCTCCAGCGGGGTGCTGTGCAGTCGTACGCCGTCACGCTCGGCGGTGGGGTGCGCGCCCCGGTAGCGCTGCCAGGCCTGCCGCAGGTCGTCCGCCGCGGGGAAGACGCCCGGTCCGCGCGTGTAGGAGAGGGCACCGCAGCGCGGGTCGAGCGGCGGGTAGGCGAGGACCTGGGCGGCGAGCGGTTCGCCCCGGTCGCGGCGGGCGAGCGCCGCGCAGGCGGCGAGGGTGCCGCCCGCGCTGTCGCCGCCGACCGCGACCGGTTCGCCCGGCCCGGCCTGGGCCGCGGCCCAGTCGAGCGCGGTCAGGACGTCGTCGAGCTGCGCCGGATGCCGGTGGCGGGGTGCCAGACGGTACCCGGTGCTCACCACGGTGCAGCCCGACAGGCGCGCGAGGTCCATGACCGGCCCGTGCCAGTACTCCACGGACCCCGCCTGCCAACTGCCGCCGTGGGCCCAGACCAGCCAGCCGTACGGGTCCGGGCCGGGCCGGTAGATCCGTACCGGGATGTGGTGCGTGCCCGCGTCGAGCCACCGGGGCTCCCACGCGGTGTCCTCACCCTGACCGGCGTCGAAGCGCGTGGCGGTGGAGGGCTGCCGACCCGTGACCGGCAGCCCGTCCCGCCCGCCGTTACCGCGCACCCGACTTCGCGCCGCGCAGGAACACGGCGCTGGTGACGATGCCGAGAAGGACGATGGCGGCGTTCACCGCGATGGCGACCTTCAGTCCGTCGAGGATGGCTGAGGGCCCGGTGCCGGTCATGGCCGCGGTGGCGACGGCGCTCATGATCGGCGTACCCATGGTGATACCGATCTGCTGGGTCATGGTGGCCAGGCCCGTGGCCAGGCCCTGCTCGTGGTCGGCGAGACCCGAGGTGGCGGTGACCATGAAGCCCACGATGACGAGCATGTTGCCCACACCGCCGGCGAAGGTGGCGACCAGCAGCAGCCACATCCAGGAGCGGTCGTCGCCGAGGCCGAGCAGGGCCGCGGTGAACACGACCTGCAGGATGCCGCCGACGATCAGGGTCTGCTTGGTGCCGAGTTTGCCGATGACCTTCGGGGCGGTGGAGCCGCCGACGACCGTGCCGAGGCCGAGCACACCGAAGGACAGGCCCGCGGCGAGCGGGGAGAAACCGAGCACTTCCTGCAGGTAGAGCGTGAGCAGGAAGACCAGGGAGGTCTCGGTGAGGAACGCGATCAGACCGGCGACGTTGCCCCAGGCCACCGACCGCTTGCCGAGCACCGACACCGGCACGAGCGGCGCGGCCACCTTGCGCTCGACGGCGTAGAACACCACCAGCAGTACCACGCCCGCGGCGAGCGAGAGCAGCGCTTCCGACGAACCCCAGCCCTTCTCGCCCGCCTGGGTGAGGCCGAAGACGACGGCCAGCAGGCCGAGCGTGACGGTGACGGCGCCGGGCAGGTCCAGCTTCGGACGCTCGTCGGGCCGCGACTCCTTGATGACGGTCGGGGTGATGACCAGCACGGCCAGGGCGACCGGCACGTTGATGAAGAACGCCCAGCGCCACGACAGCAGGTCCGTCAGCAGGCCGCCGAGGATGGCGCCGGTGGTGAAACCGGCCGACATCAGGGCGCCGTTGAGGCCGAGCGCCTTCTCGCGCAGCGGCCCCTCGGGGAAGGAGGTCGTCAGCAGCGACAGTCCGGCGGGGGTCACCGCGGCGGTGGCCAGGCCCTGGAAGACACGGGCGACGATCAGCACCTCCGGGCTCTGCGCGAGGCCACCCACCAGTGAGGCCGCGCCCAGCACGACCAGACCGCCGAGGAACAGCCGGCGCCGGCCGAACAGGTCCGCGACCCGGCCGAAGAGCAGCGTGAAGCCCGCCGCGCACAGCGCG
Organism: Streptomyces sp.; assembly: GCA_035710365.1. Classification (GTDB taxonomy): domain Bacteria; phylum Actinomycetota; class Actinomycetes; order Streptomycetales; family Streptomycetaceae; genus Streptomyces. The sequence goes on from DASTDN010000554.1 coordinate 13,868, forward strand.
AAGGAGGTGGCGATCCACTGCAGGTGCCCGAGGGAGAAGCCCAGGCCCTCACCGATCACCGGAAGCGCCACGTTCAGGATGGAGAAGTCCACGGCCAGCATGAACTGGGCCGCGAGCAGCAGCACCAGGACCAGCTTCAGCCGGGGGGTGAGCACGGTCGGGGCCGTGCCGGCGGCGGTGCCGGACGCCTCCGAATCAGTGACAGACATGCGACGAGTTCCTTTTCCTCATGGTTCCGGGAAACCGCGGAAGGGTTCTGGGGGGCCGCGAAACCGCGGCGCACTCGGGGCACGTCGCGCGCGGTTGAGGAAAAGGCTCTCGGGGGACGGGAATCTCAGCCAGATCCCTGCCTCGCACAGCCAGTGCGAGGGTAGTCATCACAGGACCACCCTTACTCCCTCCGGCCCTCGGGGCCTGCGGCATCATGGGAGGTCAGTGGTCGAGCCCGTCGACTCCGCCGCCCTGGAGGCCATTGATGGACGCCCCGTCCGAGCTGGGAGACTTCCTGAAGTCCCGGCGCGCCGCGCTGCGCCCCGAGGACGTCGGCATCACGCCGCACCCGACCCGCCGCCGCGTCAACGGTCTGCGGCGCGAGGAGCTCGCGATGCTGTCCGGCGTCAGCATCACCCACTACACGCGTCTTGAACAGGGCCGCGCCACCAGCGCCTCCGACGGCGTGCTGGAGGCCATCGCGCGCACACTGCGCCTCACCGACGACGAGACGGCCCACCTGAAGGCCCTGGCCCGGCCGGCGGCCGCGTCGTCCCGGCCCGCGCCGCCCCGGGTGGAGCACGCGGGCGCCTCGGCCCGGCAGTTGCTGGCCGCCATGACCGACGTCCCGGCCCTCGTCCTGGACCGGCGCAACGACGTCCTCGCGTGGAACCACCTGGGCCACGCGCTGCTCGCCGCTCACCTGCCCGCCGAGAGCCCCGACGCCCCCGCGGCCCGCCCGAACCTGACCCGGATGCTGTTCCTGGACGAGCGGTACCGGGAGCTGTACACGAACTGGAACGAGGAGGCACAGCTCGCCGTCGCCTCCCTGCGGCTGGTCGCGGGCCGGCATCCCGACGACCGCTCGCTGGCCGAGCTGGTCGGCCAGTTGACCATGAACTCCAACGAGTTCGCCGCCCGGTGGGCCCGGCATCCGGTGCGCACCTGCACCTCAGGGGTGAAGCACCTGCGCCATCCGCTGGTCGGCGCGATGGATCTCAGCTTCGAGAACCTCGTCCTGCCCGGCACCTCGGGCCAGCGCCTGATCGCCTACACCGCCGAGCCCGGCTCTCCGTCGGAGGCGGCCCTGCGGCTCCTGGGCAGCGCGACGGCACCGGTGGCGCAGGACCCGACGACGGCGGGGCACTGAGCCCCGGCCGCCGAGGCTCCTCGCGGGGAGTCGCCGCGGCGGGGCCGCCGTGCCCCGCCGGTCCCTCCCGCCGGTGGCCGGTCCCGCTCAGGCGCTGCGCTGCCCGGCCAGCAGCGGCCGCATCGGCTGCCCGGCGTGCGCGAGACGCATGTAGGTGTACGCCGCCGACGCCATGGTCATGTGGTGGTGCCAGGCGGGGAAGGAACGCCCGGCGAAGTCCAGCAGCCCGTAGCTGCCGTCCATGCAGTCCGCGGTGACGGTGGAACTGAGGTGGAGGCACGTCAGCTCTAGGAGTTCGTCCAGCCGGTGCTGCACCAGGTTGGTGAGCCACAACTGGGAGCCGGGCTGTCCCGTGGCGCCCAGCTCGGCGAACAGCCGGTAGGGCCGCTGCTCGCCCCCGACCTGCTGCCACATCAGCGTGGACAGGATCTGCGCCTGCCGGAACCTGCCGTCGGCCCCCGTCACGGCGGCCGTGTGCCGGGCCCACCTCAGCGGCGTGCCGGGCGCGCCCGCGGCCCCGCCCGCCGCGGTCCGCGCACCCGTCCCCCGCGCGGGCCGCGTCCCGGCCGGGAAGGTCTGCTCCCGTACGCGTCCGCCGTCGGGGAACAACTGCTGGGGCCGGACCGCGACGACGAAGTCCCGCCCGGTGGCGCCTAAGTGCACGGTCAGCCGACCCACGTCCGTGGCGTCGCTCATGTCCGCCACCACGGGCACGGCCGTCGTGGGGGTGCGTCTGGCCATCATGCCGATCAGGTCGACCATGTGCCGCCACTGCGGATGGAAGCTCTCCGTCTCCGGGATGCGGGCGCGCCTGCGCAGTTGGGGGTCGTCGCTCCACTGCCGGGGGAGGAACAGCCTCCAGTCGACGGGGAAGTTGGCGCCGGGGCAGGAGAGGAACAGGGCGATACCGACCTGGCAGTTGAGTCTTCGCCCGGTGGGGGTGACGAACCGCTGGTGCACACCGACGGAGTGGTCGCCGCGCTTGGGCATGACGACCGGCGCGAGGGCCCAGGCCCTGACCGACGACCGCTCCTCGACCCACCGGGTCAGCGCGTCACGGGCGGGTTCCCACTCCCAGGGACTGCTGTTGATGAACTGCTGGAGCGAGTACCAGGCCGTGGGCGAGGACGACACGGATTCGGCCAGCCGCCGCATCGACTTCTTGCCCTCGGTGAGCAGCAGCCCCTTCAGGTAGACGTGGGCCCACCGGCGCTGGTCGGCTCGCGGGAGATACCCGAAGACCTCCTCCACCAGCGCATCCACGGCGTGTATGCCCGCCCCTGCCCGAACCTGCCGCGTGTGTGCCGCGTTCATGGCCGACTTCCCTCCTGACGTCTACAGAAACGATCCAGCCGTTCAGGGCGCCATCCGTTGTGCCTGTCCCCTGTGACGCCTGTCCCCCAAGGGGTCTGATGCTGGAAGCTCGTCGGTGGCGGCGGCGCGGCACGCCCGCCGGGACCACCGGCCGGATCGTCCCGGCCCGGCCGCACCGGGTCGCCGCCGTACCGTCTGCGGCGGCGCTGACCCGCCGCCCGGCGGCGGGCCCGGGGTGCGCCGGCCCGGTGGGGCGGTTCGGCAGCGGGCCGTGGAGGGGGTCTGCGTCGGCCCGGGGCAACCGGGCTGCGTCGGCCCGGGGTGTTCGGAGGCGGGCTTCGTCCCGCGGTCGGTGGTGGAGTCGGGGTGTGTCCCGTGCGCGCGGGCGGCTTGCGTCCCGGGAGCGGATACGGGGGCAGCGACGGAGTGGGGGCCGATGCCGGGGCGCGTCGCGAGCCCGGGAGCGGCCCCCGAGCCGATACCGGGGTACGTCCCGGCTCCGGGAACGGCCCGTTGCCCGCACAAGGAGACGGAATCCGGGCGAGCGACAGCACGCGTCGCGCGTAAGGCCCGTCTCCCGCGGGCGGGAGCGGAACCCGAGTCGGTGTCAGGAAGCTTCGCGGGTACGGCTCGTTCCCCGCAGGCGGGAGCAGGGCCTGAGCGGATGCCGGGACGCGCCGCGAGTGCGGCTCGTCTCCCCCGGGCGGAAACGGAACCCGAGCCGGCCCCGGGGTGTGTCGCGCGTCCGCGGGCGGCTTCCGCCCCCGCGGCCGGCTCCGGCGCGTCGCCACGGTGGCGGCGGCATGCGAACCGGACGCCTTCGCCGGCCTGGCGGCCCGCGCGGCGGGCGTCTTCGGTGCCGTCCCCCGGGCTCGCCGTCGTACGGCTGCCGGGACGCGGCACGCACCGGTGACGGTGCCGCCCGGCCGCGGCCGGGGTCGCCCGCCGGATCCCGGCGGGCGGGCCCGTGACACGCGCGGCACGGGTCGCCACGAGGGAACGGGCCGCCGCCGAGGAACGGCCGGGTGCGCCGCCCCTCATGACCGTCTCGCGATGCGTACGGTGCCGGCGGCGTCGACGGTGACGGCGGTGGCGGCGGGCCCCTG
>DASTDN010000555.1:0-8067 GCA_035710365.1 Streptomyces sp.
CCCCACCCGCACCCTGATGTGGCCTTGCCCTCAGTCATTGTGCAACTAGTTGCATAAAAGGCTTGGCGTCGTCTACAACCTTGCTGACGACGCCACGCACGGAGGGCCCCATGAGCCGTTACCCGCACCTGCTGAGCCCGCTCGACCTGGGCTTCACCACGCTCCCCAACCGGGTCCTGATGGGCTCCATGCACGTCGGCCTGGAGGAGGCCGAGCGGGGCTTCGAGCGCATGGCCGCGTTCTACGCCGCCCGCGCCCGGGGCGGCGTGGGCCTCATCGTCACCGGCGGCATCGCGCCCAACGACGAGGGCAGGCCGTACCCGGGCGGAGCCCGCCTCACCACCGAGGAGGAGGCCGCGCAGCACCGGGTCGTGACGGAGGCCGTGCACCGCGAGGGCGGCCGGATCGCGATGCAGATCCTGCACTTCGGCCGGTACGCCTACCACCAGGACCTCGTCGCGCCCAGCCCCCTCCAGGCGCCCATCAGCCCCCACGTGCCGCGCGAGCTGACCGACGCCGAGGTCGAGCGGACCGTCGACGACTACGTCCGCGCCGCCCGCCTCGCCCGGCACGCCGGGTACGACGGCGTGGAGATCATGGGCTCCGAGGGCTACCTCATCAACGAGTTCGTCGCCGCCCGCACCAACCACCGCACCGACCGCTGGGGCGGCCCGTACGGGAACCGGATGCGGTTCCCCGTCGAGATCGTGCGGCGGGTGCGCGAGGCCGTCGGTGAGGACTTCATCCTCGTCTACCGGCTGTCCATGCTGGACCTGGTGCCCGGCGGCTCCACCCTGGACGAGGTGGTCACCCTCGCGAAGGCCGTCGAGGCGGCCGGGGCGACCATCATCAACACCGGCATCGGCTGGCACGAGGCCCGCATCCCCACCATCGCCACGTCCGTGCCGCGCGGCGCCTACACGTGGGTCACCAAGCGGCTCATGGGCGAGGTGTCCGTCCCGCTCGTCACCACCAACCGCATCAACACCCCGGAACTCGCCGAGCGCCTGCTCGCCGACGGCGCCGCCGACATCGTGTCGATGGCCCGCCCGATGCTCGCCGACCCCGACTTCGTCGCCAAGGCCGCGGCGGGCCGCCCCGAGGCGATCAACACCTGCATCGGCTGCAACCAGGCATGCCTCGACCACACCTTCAGCGGGCAGATCACCTCCTGCCTGGTCAACCCGCGCGCCTGCCACGAGACCGAGCTGGTGCTCTCCCCGACCCGGCTGCGCAAGCGCGTCGCCGTCGTCGGCGCCGGACCCGCCGGCCTGGCCTGCGCCGTCACCGCCGCCGAACGCGGCCACGACGTCACCCTGTACGACGCCGCCGACGCCATCGGCGGCCAGTTGAACGTGGCCCGGCGGATACCCGGCAAGCAGGAGTTCGACGAGACGCTGCGCTACTACCGCACCCGGCTGGCGGAGGAGGGCGTGGACGTCCGCCTCGGCACCCGGGTGTCCGCGGACGGTCTCGCCGGGTACGACGAGGTCGTGGTCGCCACCGGTGTCACCCCGCGCGTCCCGGACATCCCCGGCGTCGACCACAGAAGCGTCGTCGGCTACCTCGACGTGCTGCGCGGCGAGGCCCCCGTCGGCGAGCGCGTCGCGATCCTCGGCGCGGGCGGCATCGGCTTCGACGTCGCCGAGTTCCTCACCGACGGCGGCGAGGGGGCCCACGAGGACCCCGGGACGTACTTCCGGCTGTGGGGCGTCGACATGGACTACCGGGCGCCCGGCGGACTCGCCGAGCCCGAGCGGCCCGCCCCGCCGCGCACGGTGCACCTCCTCCAGCGCAAGCCCACCAAGGTCGGCGCCGGCCTCGGCAAGACCACCGGCTGGATCCACCGCACCGAGCTGCGGCACCGCGGCGTGACCATGGTCCCCGGCGTCCGCTACGACCGCATCGACGACGCCGGACTGCACCTCACCGTCGGCGGGGAGAGCACCGTCCTGGAGGTCGACACCGTCGTGCTGTGCACCGGCCAGGAGCCCCGCCGCGACCTCTACGACGCGCTGGTCGCCGCCGGCCGCTCCGCGCACCTCGTCGGGGGCGCCGACGTGGCCGCCGAACTCGACGCCAAGCGCGCCGTGAAGCAGGGCACCGAGGTGGCGGCGGCGCTGTGACCCCCTGGTCCGGCGCTCCCTAGGATGAGGCCATGTCACTCCCGCACGCGATCCTCACCGCCCTGCTGGAGAAGCCGTCGTCGGGACTGGAGCTGACCCGGCGCTTCGACAAGTCGATCGGCTTCTTCTGGCCGGCGACGCACCAGCAGATCTATCGCGAGCTGGGCAGGCTGGAGGCCGAGGGTCACATCCGCGCCCTGCCGTCCGAGCAGCCGGCCCGCGGGCAGCGGAAGAACTACGAGGTCCTGCCCGCGGGCCGCGCCGAACTGGCCCGCTGGACCGCCGCCCCGCAGGACCCGCGGCCCGTACGGGACCCGCTGGCGGTGCGGCTGCGGGCCGCCGCCGTCGTCGGCACCGCGGGCCTGGAGGACGACCTGCGGCGCCACCTGGAACTGCACGAGCGGCAACTGGCCCGCTACCGGGAGATCGAGGAACGCGACTTCCCGCCCGGCCGGGACGGCGAGGCGGACCGGCTCAGGCATCTGGTGCTGCGCGCGGGCATCGACCTGGAGACGTTCTGGGCCCAGTGGCTGCGCCGGGCACTCGACGCCTTCCCGGACGTCCCCGGCCACCCCGGGACGCCCGGAGCGGCCGGGGACCGGGACCCGGCGTGACGCCGGTCCGCCGCCCGGCCGGAGCACCCCGCGGGGACGGGCGGCGGGCCGCCGGCACGCCGGAGCCGCGGGGCGCCGGTTCGGCGCCGGCGGCCGGCCGAACCGGCGGTCAGAAGCGGTACGGCTTCTGACGGCGCCGCAGGTACCAGGCCGTGGCGAACACGCCCGACCCGACGAGGAGCCCGCCGCCCACGAGCGTGACGGTGCCGTAGTCGCGGGCCGCGCCGCCGATGCCGCCCATGACGCCGCGCGACGGCGACGGCGAGGCGGTGGGTGACGTCGTGGGCGAGGCCGTCGGGCTGGAAGGGGCCGCGACGACGACGGACTGGCTGCCCGCCGTGCTGTTGTTGGAGCATCTGACGGTCACGGTGTACGTCCCGGGGCTCACGTTCGACCAGGCCGCGGACTGACCCGCGCTCGTGCCCGACAGGGACACCCGGCGCCCCTGCTCGAAGCTCTGGCCGCTCATGAGCAGCGAGGCCGTGCCCCAGTCACCGTTGAGCTGGGCGCAGGCGCTGGTCGTGACCGAGACCGTGGACCCGGCGGTGCTCACCGAGATGCCGGGGCCCGCCTGCGCGGAACCCGCGGCCAGGGCGATCGGCAGCGCGGCCGCGGCCAGCACGGTCAGGCCGGTGCGAAGGAGTGGCGATGAGTTGCGCATGTGGACTGCCCTCCGGCGGCACGGTTGGCGGTACATCCCTTGCGCCGCCGAGGGTCGGGGAACGCCCGTGCTGCCTCGGCCTCAGCCAACGCGCCGCGGACGGGCGCCGCACCCCGGCCGCACCCGTGCAGGTGACGTCCCGCGCCGCCCGGCGCGTCCACCGGGCCGTCAGCGCGTCCCCGTCGTCACGCTCCGCTCCGCCGAGAAGCCGCCCCACGTGCCGTCCGGCAACTTCGCCCGTATCCGCACCCGGTGGGTGACACCCTTCTCCGGACCCGCGTAGAAGCTGTACGTGGCCCGCCCGGCCGGCACCTTCCCGCCGTAGACGAGCGACGTGGCCGGCTTGCCGTCGAGATGGATCTGGTACTCCGTCACGACACCGTCCGTGCGCGGCGGAACCCAGCTCAGATCGATGTGGTACGCCCCCTCCGCCCGGTGCGTCGTGGCCCGGAAGCCGTTCGGGGCGGTGGCCCGCCCGTCGTCCGAGCCCGGCGTGGTCAGCCGGACGGCGGCGCCCGCGGGGGAGAGGTTGCCGGCCGCGTCCCGGGCCCGCACGGTGAACACGTACCGCGTGCCGGGCCTGAGACCCGCCACCACGGCCGCCGTCTGGCCCCCGCTCACGCCGTGCACCTTCGTGCCGCCCTGAAGGATGTCGTACGACACCACGCCCCGGTCGTCCTCCGACGCCGACCACGACAACTGCACCGCCCGGCTCCCGGCCGTCCGGCCCCGCACCGCACCCGGCCGGGTCGGCGCCGAACGGTCCGCCGGGCCGGCCGCCGGGGTCGTCGCCCGCACCGTGCGGCTCGGCGGCCCGAGCCGCCCGTCCGCCCCGCGGGCCCGCACCGAGAAGACGTACGCGGTGGACGGCCGCAACCGGACGACGTCCGCCATGTGCCGGGACGCGGTCACGTCGAGGACCTTCCTCGGGCCGCGGTACACCTCGTAACGGCTGACGCCGTCGCGCCCGGGCAGGGCGTTCCACATGACGTGCACGCTGGTCGCGCTGCCCGCCTCGGCGGTGACACCGGTGGGCGCGCCGGGCAGCCGGCCGTCCCCGCCGTCGTCCGCGCCAGCCCAGCCGCAGGACGCGACCAGCAGGAGTGTGGCGCAGCAGGCCGCGGCACGGCGGCACAGGGCGGCGGGAGAGGGAACGTCTCGCACGACTCGGCCTCCCGGAACGACCCGTCCGGGGGTGGTACGGACAGGTCACGGAAATGGTCCGGACCAATATGGCCCGGCTGTGCGCCCACATCAAGGGGGCGGGCGCGGGGTGACCACTCCGTGCGGTTACGTATGCTGAAGCCCGAAACGGCTGAACTCGCCGGTGTGTCCGGGGAGTTCACGTCCGTGTGCGCGGACCGCTGTCGTCGCTGTCGCCGCGCCGACGCGGGGGGCCGGCGGCCGGAGGGGCACGATCCCGTCCGCCCGGCCCCCCGCGGCATCCCGCCGGAGCCGGACCCGTCCGGACGCGGCCGCGTCCCACCGTACGGACCCCCACCGGTGGCCGGGCCGGCGGGCCGGGTCCAGATTGGGCCGGTGTCCCTCACTGTCCCCGGAGAGGTCCTGAGATCGTGCGTGCCCAGTACCTGATGCTGGCCGCGGCCGGAGCCGCGCTGCTCGCCTCCACGGCGCTGCCCGCTCCGCCCCGGCAGCACCGTGCGGAGCCGGAACCCGTGCGGCCGCACCCGGACGCCGTCCGCTCCGCCGATCCGCTCGCTCCCACGGCACCGGCCGACCCGCCCCCGCAGTTCCCTCCCGAACCGGAGGCCGTGTCGCCCCGCGCGGTCGCGGTGCGTGCCGCCGACCTGCTGGCCAGGGCCCGCGCCTGCACGCCGGTCTCCCGCGGACGCTACCGCAGCGACCTCGGGAAACCCGCCGACATCAAGGTGTGCGGCACCCGTGACACCGTCCACTGGAAGGCCGACCTCGACATCGACTGCGACGGCCGCCCCGGGCCCCGCTGCAACGCACGCACCGACCCCCTCTTCTCCAGCAGTACGGCCTACGCGCAGTCCGACGGCCGCCCGCCCAGCGCCGAACGCCTCCCCTACGTCGTCGTGCCCGGCCCGAGCCGGGTCTGGGACCACCGTGAGCACGGCGTGGGGGGCGGCTCGGTCGTGGCCGTCGTCCACCACGACCGGGTGCGCTACGGAGTCGTCGCCGACATCGGCCCGCGCGGTGTCATCGGTGAGGCCTCCCACGCCATGGCCCGCGACCTGGGCATCCTCCCCGACCCGCACGGCGGGGGAGCGGACGCCGACGTCACGTACATCGCCTTCAAGGGCAGCCGGGTGACCGCGTTGGAGGACCACGCGGAGGCCGTGCGGACGGGCGAGCGGCTGGCCCGGAGATTCCTGCGGGGCGGATAGAAGGCCCGCCGCCCCCGCGTCGCGCTCAGACCTTCCGGTAGGTGTAGGCGTCCCCGGCAGCCGCCTCGACCGCCGCCAGGTCCGCCCCGGCGGCGGCCGTGACGACCGCGGCGACCGCGCCCTCCACGAACGGGGCGTCCACGAGGCGGGTGCCCTCGGGGAGTTCACCGCCCTCCGCGAGGAGCGCCTTCACGGTGAGCACCGCGCTGCCGAGGTCGGCCAGGACGGCGATCCCGGCGCCCCGGTCCACGGCGGCGGCCGCCGCGGCGATCAGCTCGGCGCTGGTGCCGACCCCGCCGCCCTCGGTGCCGCCCGCCGGCGCGACCGGCACGCTCACCCCGCCACCGGCCAGCCCTTTCGCCAGCTCGGCCACCGAGGCGGCCACCTGAGCGCTGTGCGACACCAGCACGATCCCGACCAGCTTGTCGTCACTCACCACGCGCCTCCGTCCTCTCGGTCTCTCCCGGAGTTCCCGCCGCCGCCGACAGGGCGGCGACGAGGAGCGCCGCCGAGGTGGCGCCCGGGTCCTGGTGTCCGATGCTGCGCTCCCCGAGGTAACTGGCCCTGCCCTTGCGGGCCCGCAGCGGTGTCGTCGCCTCGGCGCCCCGCTCGGCGGCGGCACGGGCCGCGGCGAACGACTCGCCGAGCGCCTCCACGGCCGGCACCAGCGCGTCGATCATGGTCTTGTCACCCGGCGCGGCGCCCCCGAGCGCCATCACCGCGTCCACCCCGGTCCGCAGCGCCCCGGCCAGTTCCTCCTCGCCGACCTCGGCGGCGTCACCGAGCGCCTTGCCGGTGCGGCGCAGCAGGGTCCCGTAGAGCGGTCCGGAGGCGCCGCCGACCGTCGACACGAGCTGCCGTCCGGCCAGCACGAGGACCGCGCCGGGCGTGGCGGGCGCGTCCTTCTCCAGGGCGGCCGTCACCGCCCGGAAGCCGCGCTGCAGATTGCTGCCGTGGTCGGCGTCGCCGATGGGCGAGTCGAGTTCGGTGAGGCGTGCCGCCTCGCGGTCGACGGACGCGGCGGTCGCCGCGATCCACCGGAGGAAGAAATCGGTGTCGAGCACGTGGTTCTCCTGGCGTGGTCGCTGTGGGTGCGTCGTGGACGTGGCGGACGGGTGTGACCGGCGGGGCCGCCGGGGCCCCGCCGGCCGTCGTCACATGCCCCACCGCAGGCCCGGCGTGCTCACCGGCGCGTCCCACAGCCGCAGCGTCTCCTAGTCGACCTGGCAGAGGGTGAGGGAGGCACCCGCCATGTCGAGGGAGGTGACGTAGTTGCCGACGAGGGTGCGGGCCACGGCGACCCCGCGCGCGGCGAGCACCCGCTGCACCTCGGCGTTGAAGCCGTACAGCTCCAGCAGCGGTGTGCCGCCCATGCCGTTGACCAGCACGAGGACCGGGTTGGCCGGGGCGAGGTCGGCGAGCAGGGTCTCGACGGCGGCTTCGGCGATCTCCCCGGAGGTCATCATCGCCCGCCGTTCACGGCCCGGTTCGCCGTGGATGCCGACGCCCCACTCCAGTTCGCCGGGCGGCAGGTCGAAGGTGGGGCTGCCCTTGGCGGGCGTGGTGCACGCGCTGAGGGCGACGCCGAAGCTGCGGGCGTTCGCGTTGACCTGCCGGGCCACCGCCTCCACGCGCTCCAGCGGCTGACCCTCGTCGGCGGCGGCACCGGCGATCTTCTCCACGAACAGGGTCGCGCCGGTGCCGCGCCGCCCGGCGGTGTAGAGGCTGTCGGTCACCGCCACGTCGTCGTCGACCAGCACCTTCGCGACCCGGATGCCCTCGTCCTCGGCGAGTTCGGCGGCCATGTCGAAGTTCAGGACGTCACCGGTGTAGTTCTTCACGACGAACAGGACCCCGGCGCCGCTGTTCACGGCCGCCGCGGCCCGCACCATCTGGTCGGGCACCGGTGAGGTGAACACCTCGCCCGGGCACGCGGCCGACAGCATGCCGGGCCCGACGAAACCGCCGTGCAGCGGTTCGTGCCCCGAGCCGCCTCCGGACACCAGGGCGACCTTCCCGGCGACGGGCGCGTCCCGCCGGACGATCACCCGGTTGTCGACGTCCACGGTCAGTTCGGGATGCGCGGCCGCCATGCCGCGCAGCGCGTCCGCGACCACCGTCTCGGGAACGTTGATCAGCATCTTCATGATGAACCTCCTGGCAGGCCTTGGCAGCGGGCACGTCTCGGGGTTGCCTCACGACCGTCTCACGTCCGTCCCCTGCCAGTCTCGTGTCGGTCTCATGCCGTGTCATGTCCGGGGACGGAGCCGGGCGCCCGCAGCCGTGCCGTTCGG
>DASTDN010000556.1:0-5618 GCA_035710365.1 Streptomyces sp.
GGGCTGGACGAGCTGGCCTTCACCACGGAGCTGATCCTCAGCGAGCTGGTCACGAACGCGATCCGGTCGGGGCCCAGCGCCCGGGTGCGCGCCACGAGCAGCGCGATGTCGTCCGCCGACCGGGACGGCACCCGCGACTCCAGCACGGCCCGGCAGGTCTCCTCCGGCGACGGGCCCGCCCGCTCCAGCGCCTCGCGCAGCCTCCCGAGGCCGACGTCGATGTCCTGGGCACGGTCCTCCACCAGCCCGTCCGTGTACAGCACGAGCCTGCTGCCCTCCGCGAGGTCCAGCTCCGCCGTCTCGAACGGCAGCCCGCCGAGACCAAGAGGCGGACCGGCCGGCACGTCCGGGAACTCCACCCGGCCGTCCGGTCGCACCAGCGCGGGCGGCGGATGCCCGGCACGGGCCACCGTGCAGCGCCGCGACACCGGGTCGTAGACCGCGTACAGGCAGGTCGCGCCGGTGACGGGCGCGGTGGCACCGCCCTCGGCCGCCCCGTCCGCCGTCCTCGTCGCCGCTCCGGGGGCCGGGGCCTCGTCCTGCGTCTCGTCCTGGTCGATGCGTCCGACCAGTTCGTCGAGGAGTGAGAGCAGCTCGTCGGGCGGCAGGTCCAGCGAGGAGAAGTTGTGCACGGCCGTCCGCAGCCGGCCCATCGTCGCCGCCGCGTGCAGGCCGTGCCCCACCACGTCCCCCACCACCAGCGCCACCCGGGCACCGGACAGCGGCAGGACGTCGAACCAGTCGCCCCCGACCCCGGCCTGCGCCGGCAGGTACCGGTAGGCGACGTCGAGGGCTTCCTGCTCGGGCAGCCGCCGGGGCAGCAGACTCTGCTGGAGCGTCACCGCCATGCTGTGCTCGCGCGTGTAGCGGCGCGCGTTGTCGATGGACACGGCCGCGCGCGTGACCAGCTCCTCCGCGAGCGCCACGTCGTCCGTGCCGAACGGCTCCGGCTGCCCCGACCGCCAGAAACTCACCACGCCCAGGACCAGCGCACCGGCCCGCAGCGGCACCGTGATCAGGGAGTGGATGCCGTACGCCATGATCTGCCCGGAGCGCTCGAAGTCCTGCGCCCGCCACCCCGGCGCCCGGCCGAGGTCCGGCTCCAGCAGCGTCTTCCCGGTGCGCAGGCTGTGGCCCTGCGGCGAGGACTCCACGAACCGTATGCGCGTGCCCACGCCGTACAGCGGGACCTCCTCGCGGTCCCCGGCCAGCGCCGTGCGGCGCAGCGCCGCCGTCGCGTCGGGCTGGCCGCCGCCGATGACCGTGTCGAACAGGTCCACCGTGACGAAGTCCGCGAACCGCGGCACGGCCAGCTCCGCCAGCTCCTCCGCCGTACGGGTGACGTCCAGGCTGGTGCCGATGCCCACGCCCGCCTCGTACAGCATGTCCAGGCGTGCGCGGGCCTCCTCGGCCCGGCCGGACAGGGCCCGCAGCTCCGTGGAGTCCCGCAGGGTGGCGACACTGCCCGGCGGGCCGCCGCCCCGGTCCGTCGGCCGCTGGTTGATGGCCAGCAGCCGGTCCTTGACCAGGCGCACCTCGTCGGTGGCGACCCGCCCCGAGGCCAGCAGATCCGCGGTGCCCGGGTCCAGGGACAGGGCGAGGACGTGCCGGCCCTCGGCGTCCTCGGGCAGCGCGAGCAGCCGCCGCGCCTCGTCGTTGGCGAGCAGCAGGGTGCCGTCGCCGCTCACGATCAGCACACCCTCCTTCACGGCGTGCAGCACGGCGTCGTGGTGTTCGTACATCCGGGTCATCTCGTGCGGTCCGAGGCCCCGCGTCTGGTGCAGCAGCCGGCGGCTCACCAGGCCCGCGCCCGCCGTCGCCAGGGCCAGCGCCGCGCCCGCCGTGACCAGCACCAGGGGAAGCTGACGCGCGGTGGCGCCGCCCACGTGCGCGGTGGTGATGCCCGCGGAGACCAGGCCGATGACCTGTCCCCGGGCGTCCCGGACCGGGACCACCGCCTGCACCAGCGGGCCTATGGTCCCGTCGACCTCCTCGGTGATGCTGCGTCCCGCCAGGGCCGGACCGAGGGTGCCGACGAACTTCTTGCCGATGCGGTCCGGCCGGGGATGGGTGTAGCGGATGCCGTTGGTGTCCATGACGACGACGAAGTCGACCTTCGCCAGCCTGCGGGCCGCCTCCGCGCGGGGCTGCAGCAGGGCCGTGGGGTCGGGGGAGCGGAGCGCCTCGCGGGTGCCCGGCGCGTTGGCGAAGGCCTCGGCGACGGCGAGGGAACGGCTGCGGGCCTCGTTGGCGCTGTCGTTGCGCACCTGGAGGACCAGTGCCACGACCGCCGACAGCACGAGGAGCAGCACGATCACCGCGACGAGCAGGAACACCTGCCCGGCGACGCTGCGCCGGGCCAGCACCGGCCACGACCCCGCGGCACGCCGCCACCCGGGCCGCTGCCCGTCCTCCCGCCGCCGGCCGGGTGCCCGGTCCGGAGCCTGCGGCTCGGTACCGCCGGCGGGCCGGGGCGACCGGGCCCCGGAACGACCCTTCAGTCGGACCATGTCCTCATGTCTACACTGCACGGCTCCGGGAGGCGAGGGGCGTCGCACGGGCCCCGCGCCACGCCCGGCCGTGCACCGGGCCCGTGTGACGGCCGACCGGCCGTTGCCCGGTACCGGGTGCGGGCCGTACGGGTGACGCCGGAGCCGACGGCTGTCCGGGGAGGGGACGTGTCCTGATGCCGCCGTCCGGCCTGGCACTCGCCGACTGTCGTGCCGCGGGTGTCGCGTCCTGACGGTGCGGTCCGGCGTTCCGGTGGCACCGTCCGGTGTCGTGCCGGTGCTGCCCGGTGTTCCCGCCGGTGCCGGCCCGCCCCCGTCGTGCCGTCAGGGCAGGCGCAGCGTGCGCTTGGCGAGTTCGTACGCGGGGAGCATCGCCTCGTGCTCCGCGCTGTCCATGCCGCCGAGGTGCAGGACGACCGGGCCGTGCGGTGTCCGCACGGCGAGCGCGCGCTCCTTCTTCGGTTCGTCGAGGAACTCGCTCGTGAAGAGGTACGTCACCTCCGCGCCGTCGAGCCCGCCGCCGGTGAAGCCGCGGTACTCGGCCTTGCCCGCGCCGTCCTCCGCGGCGACGAAGTCCTCCAGTACGGACCGGGCGTCGCCGCCGGTGTCCGGGCCGCCGGTCCACACGCGCAGGAAACCGATGAGCCCGGCGGGCTTGGCGTCGATCTCGCACACGGCCGTGACCGGCCCCTGCCGCAGGAGCGCGTCGGAGACCTCCTGGGCGAGCTCGTCACCCGAGTTGCCCGAGCTGCCCGAGCTGCCCGAGCCGCCCGGCTCGCCGTCCACGGCCTCGGCCTTCCAGTCCTGCGCCGTGTCGAAGACCACCGGAAGCTCGCACGCCGAACCGGGGGTGCCGATCCGGCCGCCGCTCCCGGCCACCTCCGCGTCACGGTCCGCCGCGGGCGACGCGCTCACGGACGGTGTCGCGCCCGCCCCGGAGCCGCCCGCGCCGGAACCGTCCGATCCCGGGCCGCTTCCCGTGCAACCCGCCAGGACCCCCACCAGCAGCGCCGCGCAGACCACGGCCGCGCGCCCCTCGTTCCCCACCCCTGCGTCCCCTCTCACCTGGAGCGACACACTGTAGCCGAGGGTGTCGAACAAGATTTCGGGTCGGGCGGTGTGGTGGATTCCCGGGAGGCGGGAAGGCGGGACGGCCGGGTGCCGCTTGGATGAGGCGCGGCGCCTGTGGGTATCCCGGCTCCGGCATCCGTTCGCGCGACGGTGCCTCCCCGGCCAAGCCCCGGAGGGGCAGGAGCACGCCTCGGGACGCACCACGCGCAGACGCGACCGGCGTACGACGCCCGGCCCCCGTGGCCGCGGCCCCGGTCCCTCGCCGTGAGCCCGCCGTCGACGGCTCGGAACGGGGCCACCGGATGACCGTGGTTGATGTCGGTTGTGTCAGTTGATGTCACCAGCCCTCAGCCCCTCGCATGCCGCCGGCGCGCCCGGGGCGGGCCCGGAGTCCGGTGCCCCGCCGGACGGACCGTGTCCGGCGGGGCACCGGCGTGCTGGGCCGGTCAGGCCGTGTGGAGCGTCAGACCGTACCGGCCGAGGATCTCGTTGACCGGCTGGAACCAGGTCTCGCCGCCGCCGCTGCAGTTGCCCCAGCCGCCGGAGGTGACACCCTGCGCCTGGTCGCCACTGATGAACGAGCCGCCGGAGTCACCGGGCTCGGCGCAGACGCTGGTCTTGGTCATCTGGTGCACGGCGCCCTGGCTGTAGTTGACCGTCTCGTTCATGGCCAGGACGTTGCCGCAGTGCCAGTGCGTCGTCGAGCCGGAACGGCAGATCGAGGCGCCGACGGGTGCCACGTTCGAGCCGCGCACGAGCTGGTCGGACACGGTGCCCCAGCCGAGCACGACCGGCACCGTCCACCAGCCGCTGCCGACGTTGACCCACGCGTAGTCGTTGTCCGGGAACGAGGAGCCCTGGAAGTTGCCGATGTACGACCCGTCCCAGCCGCTCACGCCCTGGCCGGCCCCGCCGCAGTGGCCCGCGGTGACGAAGCCGCCGTGCACGGAGAAGCCGATGGAGCAGCGGACGTTCCCCGTGTAGTAGGGGTCGCCGCCGACGGTTCCGGCGGCGAAGGTGCGGGGCGCGGCGGCCGCCTCCTCGACGGTGACCGGTCCGGCGTCGCGGGCGCGGTCCAGGAACCGCTGCACTCCCGCGTCGTCGCGCTCGCCGCGGACGACACCGACGACGACCGTGCCGGCCCTCGGGTCGACGTGCCAGCTCGCCACGCCGTCGGGCGCGGAGAGCTCGTCGATGCGGGCCTTCGCCGCGTCGAGTTCCCTGGCGGTGTGCTCGGCGGCGCGCACGGTGACGCCGTCGGCGCGCAGGTCGCGGACGGTCGCGTCGGAGGCGGCGTCGGTGACGGCGACCGTCAGACGGTTGGTGTCCGCGTCGAACCAGGAGCCGCCGTAGGCCGCGCCGGCGGCGCGCCGGACCTTCGGCTCCAGGGCGGTCGCCTTCTTCTCGGCGGCCAGGCGCGCCTCGGCCTGCTTCGCGGTGAGACCGAAGTCCCGCTGCATGGCGGCGAGCAGCCCGTCCGAGGCCGGCCGGCCGTCGACGGCCTTCGTGGCGGAGGGGCCGCCCGCGGAGGGGAGGGCCTGGGCGGCGGCCGTGCTGCCGAGCACGAGCAGGGTGGTCAGGGCCAGGACGGTACGTGGCATGCGTCTCACGGGGAGTTGCCCTTCGTTGTTCCAGCGGTGGTGGGGGTGGAACGGCAGAACTCTGAGAGCGCTCTCATCGCGGAGTGTAGCTGTTGATCATGAACAGGTCCATGCCAATGCCGGGGGGAGTGGCGGCATGCGGAGGGGAGCCTCCGGGGGAGCTCCGGCGCGGGCGGCGAGAGGGGTGGGAGGCCGAGGAAGGGCGGATAAGGGGGGATACGCGTCCCTGCTCCGTGGGGCACGTCACCCGCCACGCGCACGGATGTTGCCGGGAAGGGGATGCGCGGGCGCCGTCCGTGCGGGACGCTCGGACTGCCGCCCCGCGCCAGGAACGGACAGGCCCCCGGCCTGTGGCGAGCCCTCACGGGCCGCCCACGGCGCGCAAGGCGCGGCCGCGCCGTGACCCCCTCGGGCGGCGCGCACCGGCGTGGGGGGG
>DASTDN010000557.1:0-6226 GCA_035710365.1 Streptomyces sp.
AGATCTGGAGCAAAGAGGCGCGCACACTACCACCGTCCTGGCATTCGAGCCGTCCACTCGGGCCTACGATCGTCACACGAAAGCACTGCCGGGGTGCCTCGGAGCAGCGTAACTTGGGGGTCCCCCCGATTCGAGCGCAGCCGCGAACCTGGGGGATGGTCCAAGACGCCGCCGACAGCAGCCGCCTCCCATTGGCACCGCCCATTGGCACCGCCGCCACAACCTGCCCGTGTACCGACCGCCGAGGGGTCCCGTTCCGTGAGTCTGCATCCCACCCTCCAGCCCTACGCCGATGCCTGGACCCAGTCCGTCGAGGCGATATCCGAGCTGGTGCAGCCCCTTGTCGAGGGCGAGTGGAACGGCCGCACCCCGTGCCCCGGCTGGTCCATCCGCGACATCGTGTCGCACGTCATCGGGCTGGACTGCGAGATGCTCGGCGACCCGCGTCCCATCCACACACTGCCCCGCGACCTGTTCCACGTGCGCAACGACCACCAGCGTTACATGGAGATGCAGGTCGACGCCCGCCGTCACCACACGGCTCCGGAGATGACGTCCGAGCTGGAGTACGTGATCATCCGCCGCAACCGCCAGTTGCGCAACGAGTCGCGGCAGCCCGGCGCGACGGTGCGCGGTCCGCTCGGCAAGGAGCTGACGCTGGAGGAGTCCATGCGCAACCACGCGTTCAACGTGTGGGTGCACGAGCAGGACCTGCGGATGGCGCTCGGCCGCCCCGGCAACCTGGACTCCGCGGGCGCGCACGTCGCCCGGGACATGCTCCTCGGTGAGCTGCCCCGGGTCGTGGCCGAGCGGGCGAACGCGCCGCGCAGTTCGGCCGTCGTCTTCGACGTGCACGGCCCCGTCGAGTTCCTGCGCACGATCCGCGTGGACATGCAGGGCCGCGGCACCCTGGAGACGGCCCCGGCGCTGGGCCCGGCCGCGACCCTCACCCTCGACTGGGAGACGTATGTGCGCCTGGCCTGCGGGCGGGTGGCGCCGGAGGCGGTCCCGGACCGGGTGAAGGCGGAGGGCGACCCGGAGCTGTGCGCGGCGATCCTGCGGAACTTCCCGGTCACGCAGTAGCCGACGCAGTGGCAGCGGCGCGGACGGAGACGGCCGCGCAGCGACGAGGGGCCGCCGGTTCACCGGCGGCCCCTCGCGCTTCCGCTCCCCGGCACGGCCGGGTTTTGCTGCGGCCCGCTCAGCCGAGCTTGGCGAAGCCGTAGTTGAGGATCTTCGTCGCGTCCGTCGCGCGCTGCGTCGCGGAGGACGAGGCCAGGACCGTGCCGACGACCGTCCTGCCGTTGCGGGTGGCGGCGAAAACGAGGCAGTACTTGGACGCGGGGCCCGAGCCGGTCTTCACGCCGATGGTGCCGCTGTAGCTGTTGAGCAGCGAGTTCGTGTTCGTCCAGGGCGCCATGGTGCGCGTGCTGCCGGTCTTGGTGGTCGTCTTGGCCGTGTACGACTTGGTCTTGACGATCGTGCGGAACGTGGTGCTCTTCATCGCGCCGGCGGCGAGCTTGGTCAGGTCGCGCGGCGTCGAGTAGTTGGAGCCGTTGCCGATGCCGTCGAACGAGTCGAAGTGCGTGTTCGTCAGGCCCAGGCTCTTCGCGCTGGCGTTCATCTTGCCGATGAAGGACTTCACGCGGGCCGCGCGCGTGGAGCCCGAGCCGAACGTGTCGGCCAGCGCGTACGCGGCGTCGCAGCCGGACGGCAGCATCAGGCCGTACAGCAGTTGGCGGACGGTCACCTTGTCGCCGACGATCAGGCGGGCGGACGAGGCGTTCTTCGCGACGATGTAGTCGCTGTAGGCCATCTGGATGGTGACCTTGCGGTCCAGGTTGAGGTTCGGCTGCGCGAGCACGACCTTCGCGGTCATGATCTTGGTCGTGGAGCCGGTGGAACGCCGGGTGTCCGCGGCCTTCGTGTACAGCGTCTTGGCGTTCGAGTTGTCCATCGCGTACCCGCCCGCCGCGACGATGCTGGGCGAGGTGGCGGCCTGCGCGGGTGCCGCGCCGAGAGCTCCGCCGACGAGCGTCGCGCCGGTGGCGAGACCCACCGCGAAGGTCCTGCGGACGCGGACGGCCCTGATGCCAGTCTTCAAGTGTCATACCCCGATTGCTGTCGATTCCCCGGGTCGACGGCCGCGTTGAGGAGTGGGGACGGAGCGGCCGCACGTGTGAGACATGCGAAAGGCGCACATGGTTGCCCCTCTTCGACGACATTTTCCGGCCGTCGAGCGCCACCCCCGCGGACCGGCGGCCGGGGCGGCAGACCGGCGGCCGGGGCGGCGCGCCGGACCGGGCCGGGCGAGAGGGCCCGGCTGGGCAAGGGGGGCGGGCCGGGTGAGGGGGGCGGGCCGGGAGGGCCGGGCCGCGCCAGGGCGGGTCCCGGGGGCGGGCGCAGGCGGGGCAGGACCGAGGCGGGTCCCCGGGGCGGGCACAGGCGGGGCAGGGCCGGGCGGAGGGGGGCCCGGGCCGGGAAGGTCCGCATTTTGGACCACATCTGCCATGCGTACGTGTTGTATCTATCCTGTCGGCATGAGCAGCCTGGTCATGAAGCACGTGGAGTCCGCCAAGCCCGGCACGCCCGCGGAGCGCGGCGCGCAGCCGGCGGAACCCGGGAAGCCGGTGAAGCGGCCGCCCGCCGCCGACCGCGTCTACGACCACGTCAAACAGGGCGTCCTCGACCGCCGCTACGAAGGCGGCCTGCTGCTCACCGAGGGTGAGCTGGCCGAGGCCGTCGGCGTCTCCCGCACCCCGGTGCGCGAGGCCCTGCTGCGGCTGGAGGTCGAGGGGCTGATCAAGCTCTACCCGAAGAAGGGCGCCCTGGTCCTGCCCGTCTCCGCCCAGGAGATCGCGGACGTCGTGGAGACCCGGCTGCTCGTCGAGGAGCACGCGGCGCGCAAGGCCGTACCCGCGCCGCCGGGTCTCCTGGCGCGCCTGGAGGAGCTGCTCGACCGGCAGCGGGAGCAGGCAGCCGCGGGTGACTTCGCCGGGGCCGCCGTCTCCGACCGGTCCTTCCACGCCGAGATCGTCCGCAGCGGCGGCAACCAGATCCTCTCCCGCCTCTACGACCAGCTCCGCGACCGCCAGCTGCGCATGGGCGTCGCCGTGATGCACTCCCACCCCGACCGCATCGCGAAGACCCTCGCCGAGCACGCGGAGATCCTCCAGGCGCTGCGTTCGGGGGACGCGGAGGCGGCCGTCGCCGTCGTCCACCGGCACGTCGGCTGGTTCTCGCACCTGGCGCGCGGGGAGGTCCGGTGAGCCCGTCGTCCGCGACCCTGCCGGGCGACCCACCGGGCGGGCTGCGCGCGGCAGCCGTCTGGGGCACAGGCGTCTCGGTCTACTTCGTCGCCGTGATCTTCCGTACGTCGCTGGGTGTGGCCGGACTGGACGCGGTCGACCGCTTCCACGTGAACGCCTCCGCCCTGTCGACGTTCTCGATACTCCAGCTACTGGTCTACGCGGGCATGCAGATACCCGTCGGCCTCCTCGTCGACCGGCTCGGCACCAAGAAGGTGCTGACCATCGGCGTCGTCCTGTTCACCACCGGCCAGCTCGGCTTCGCCCTCTCCCCCTCGTACGGCACGGCGCTGGCCTCGCGCGCGCTGCTGGGCTGTGGCGACGCGATGACGTTCATCGCGGTGCTGCGGCTCGGCGGGCGCTGGTTCCCGGCCCGGCGCGGGCCGCTGGTCGGGCAGCTCGCCGGCCTCGTGGGCATGGCCGGAAACCTCGTCTCGACGCTCGTCGTCGCCCGGCTGCTGCACGGCCTCGGCTGGACCACGGCGTTCGCGGGCAGCGCGCTCGCCGGCGTCGTCGTCCTGGTGCTGCTCCTGCTGTTCCTCCGGGACCACCCCGAGGGCCACGAGCCGCAGCCCCTGCCGAACCGGGGCACCGCCTACGTGCGCGGCCAGATAGCCGCCTCCTGGCGGGAGCCGGGCACGCGGCTCGGCCTGTGGGTGCACTTCACGACACAGTTCCCGGCGATGGTGTTCCTGCTGCTGTGGGGGCTGCCGTTCCTGGTGGAGGCACAGGGCCGCACGCGCGCCACCGCGGGCGAGCTGCTCACCCTGGTGGTGCTGTCCAACATGGCGTTCGGCCTGGTCTACGGCCAGATCGTGGCCCGGCGTCACGAGGCGCGGCTGCCGCTGGCGCTGGGCACGGTCGCGACGACCGCCCTGCTGTGGGCGGCGACGCTGGCCTACCCCGCCGACCGTGCCCCGATGTGGCTGCTGATCGTGCTGTGCGTGGTGCTGGGCGCGTGCGGACCGGCGTCGATGATCGGCTTCGACTTCGCGCGGCCCGCGAATCCGCCGGAGCGGCAGGGGACGGCGTCCGGCATCACCAACATGGGCGGTTTCACCGCGTCCATGACGACCCTGCTCGCCGTGGGTGTCCTGCTGGACGCGACGGGCGACGACTACACGGTGGCGTTCTCCGCCGTGTTCGTCCTCCAGGCCCTCGGGGTGACCCAGATCCTCCGGCTGCGCAGACGCGCCGCCCGCAGGGAGCGGGAGCGGCTGGTCGCGAGCCGGGTGGAGACGGTGCACGTACCGGCCTGACGAGCCACGCGTGGGCCCCCGGGCCGGGTGGTGCGGACAACCTGCCCGTACGACGGGACGCCGACGGGTCGCGCGGGCGGGGCCCGGCCCCGGCACGACGACCACGGCCGACCGTGCCGTACGGCGACCGGCCCCAGGCAACCGGCCCGCGCCGACGGGCGGCCGCGGACGATCTCCCCGCACCGAAGAGCGACGGCCTGCGCGCACGGCCCGCACGACGGGACGGCGGAGGAACGCGCGGCTGGACCCCGGCCCCGCCACGACGCCCACGGCCGACCGGCCCGTACCGCGCACGACCGCGCGCGGCCGGCCCGCGCCCACGGGCGGCGACGGCCCGCGCGCGCGGCCCGCGTAATGGCGCGGTGCGCGCGGCCCGCCTAATCGCGGAAGCCGCGCACCCATGGGGTGCACGGCTTCCGTGAGGCGCACGGCCTGCGCGTGGCGTGTTCCCGGGCGGGCCCGGGTCGCCGGGCCTATGCCCAGGTCATCAGCCGCTTGGGCTGCTCCAGGACCGCCGCGACATCCGCCAGGACCTTCGAGCCCAGTTCCCCGTCGACCAGACGGTGGTCGAAGGACAGGGCCAGCGTGGTGACCTGGCGCGGCTTGACCTTGCCCTTGTGGACCCACGGCTGGGGCTTGATCGCGCCCACCGCGAGGATCGCCGACTCGCCGGGGTTGAGAATCGGCGTGCCGGTGTCGACGCCGAAGACGCCGACGTTGGTGATGGTGACCGTGCCGCCCTGCATCGCGGCCGGGGACGTCTTGCCCTCCCGTGCCGTGGACACCAGTTCGCCGAGGGACTCGGCCAGCTTCGGCAGCGTCTGGGCGTGCGCGTCCTTGATGTTCGGGACGATCAGGCCGCGCGGGGTGGCCGCGGCGATGCCGAGGTTCACGTAGTGCTTGACCACGATCTCCTGGCTCGCCTCATCCCAGGACGCGTTGATGTCCGGGTTGCGCTTGACGGCGACCAGCAGGGCCTTGGCGATGAGGAGCAGCGGGTTCACCCGCAGGCCCGTGAACGCCTTGTCCTGCTTCAGCTCCTCGACCAGCCGCATCGTCCGCGTCACGTCGACCGTCACGAACTCCGTGACGTGCGGCGCGGTGAACGCGGAGCCGACCATCGCCGCCGCCGTCACCTTGCGGACGCCCTTGACCGGGACGCGGGTCTCGCGCGCCGTGTCGTAGGAGACGGCCGGGGCGGGCGCCGCCGCCCGGTCCGCGGCCGGCGGGGCGGGCAGGGTCTCGGGCCCGGCCTGCTGCGGGGCCGCGGCCGTCGCCCGCGTCGCCGCCGCGTGGACGTCCTCGCGGGTGATGATGCCGTCCGGGCCGGACGGGACCACCGTGGTGAGGTCGACGCCCAGGTCCTTGGCCAGCTTGCGCACCGGCGGCTTCGCCAGCGGACGCTGCGCGGGAGCCGCGGAGGAAGCGGGGGCGGCCGGCGCCACGGGGGCCGCCGGGGCCGGGGGAGCGGCCCCGTGGCCGTTCAGCTCGGACTGGACCGCGGAGGCGGCCTGCTGCGCCGCCGGGTCCTGCGCCTGCTTGCGCGGGCGGCGGCGCGTGGAGGAGGTGGCGACGCCGTAACCGACCAGGACCGGCTGACGGGCCGCCGGCTGCTCGGCGGGCCGCTCCGGTTCCGCGGCGGGGGCGGGGGCCGCGGGG
>DASTDN010000558.1:0-7834 GCA_035710365.1 Streptomyces sp.
CCCGCACCGGGCGGTGCCGGACCACGCCCACCGTGCGTCACGCCGCTGCGTACCGCGGTCCGCGCCGGTCATCACCGCTGCGGGCCGTGGTCCCGGGGGCTCGGGCGCGCGGCGCCGTCTCCGCTGCGTACCACCGGTCCGTGGCCGCACCCCGGCCACGGACCGCGCCCGGCAGCGCCTCCGCCGCGGGGCGGTGCGCCCGGAGCGTGAAGCCCCGGTGGAGCTCCGACCCGGGTCGTGGCCCAAGGGCTGACCGGACCGGTACCGCCGGGTAGGGTGCGGATCCATGGCTGGTCAGAGCACGACACGCACGGCGCCGCGCAGCGGCGGCACGAACGACGCCCCGGGCAACGGCCGGACCGGACAGATCCTGTCCGGGCTGGCGGTGGCGCTGGGCATGGTGCTGTTCCTCGGAGGTTTCGGCTGGGGGGCGGTCGTCTACCGCCCGTACACGGTGCCCACCACCTCCATGACGCCCTCGATCGACGCGGGTGACCGCGTGCTCGCGCAGCGCGTCGACGGTTCCGAGGTGCGGCGCGGGGACGTCGTCGTCTTCAAGGACGCCACCTGGGCCAACGTCCCGATGCTCAAGCGCGTGGTCGCCGTCGGCGGTGACACCGTGGCCTGCTGCGAGGACGGCAGGCTGAAGGTCAACGGCAAGGAGATCGACGAGCCGTACCTCGCCGAGGGCGAGGCGGCCGGGGTCGCCAACTTCCCCACCGTGACGGTTCCCGAGGGGCGGCTGTTCCTGCTCGGCGACGAGCGCGGCAACTCCGTGGACTCCACCGCCCACCTCGCCGACGCCGCGAAGGGAACCGTCTCGCGCGACACCGTCGAGGGCCGCGTCGACGCCGTCGTGTGGCCCATGAACGGCATGCTCCAGCGCCCCACCGGCTTCGAGGCCCTCGGTCCCCTGTCCAGCCCCGGGCCGCTGCGCACGACGGGCGCCCTGATTGCCGGCGGCGCCGTACTGGTCCTCGGCGGGGCGGCGTACGGGCCGCTCGCCAAGCGGCGGGGCGCCTCCCGCGCGCGGGCCGGTGCGGGGTTGGCCGGTGCGGCGCGCTGAGGCGGAGGGCGCCGGGGGCGGGGGAGTCCTCCCGCCCGGGTCCGGCGCGGGCGGGTCCGGCTCTCCGGGGGATCCCGTGGACCGGGCGGGCGCCGGACCGGTGACGCCGGTGTTCCCGGGCGGGTTGCGGAGGGTGGCCAGGGTCGTCCTGCTCGATCCCGAGGACCGCATCCTGCTGCTGCACGGCCACGAGCCGGACGACCCGGCCGACGACTGGTGGTTCACGCCCGGCGGCGGTGTGGAGGGCGACGAGACACGGGAAGAGGCCGCCCTGCGGGAACTCGCCGAGGAGACCGGCATCACCGCGGCCGACGCCGAACTGGGCCCGGTGCTCTGGCGGCGCATGTGCTCCTTCCCGTTCGCCGGCCGCCGCTGGAACCAGGACGAGTGGTACTACCTGGCCCGCACGCGGCGGACGGCGACAGAGGCGCTGGGCCTGACCGAGCTGGAGCGGCGCAGTGTCTGCGGAGCGCGCTGGTGGACGTGTGAGGAACTGACCCGGGCACGTGAGACGGTGTACCCGAAGAAACTCGCCGGGCTGCTGCGCAGACTGCTCGACGAGGGTCCTCCGGCCGGGCCCGTGACCCTGGACACCGAAATCGTCTGAGAGCCCGCGGGACTGGCGCACAATGGTGGGACCGCACGGCTGAAGGGGAACATGCCATGAGCGCCGAGGACCTCGAGAAGTACGAGACCGAGATGGAGCTGAAGCTCTACCGGGAGTACCGCGACGTCGTCGGGCTGTTCAAATACGTGATCGAGACCGAGCGGCGCTTCTACCTGACCAACGACTACGAGATGCAGGTGCACTCGGTCCAGGGGGAAGTGTTCTTCGAGGTCTCCATGGCCGACGCCTGGGTGTGGGACATGTACCGGCCGGCGCGTTTCGTGAAGCAGGTCCGGGTCCTGACGTTCAAGGACGTGAACATCGAGGAGCTCAACAAGAGCGACCTGGAACTGCCGGGGAGCTGAACGGCTCCCGCGCGCGACAGCCGCGCGTACCGCGGGCGGGGACACGGGCACGGAGGGAACGGCTCCCGGGCGGGGCCGTCGGCCCTCGTCACCCGCACGGGTGACGGAGTTGTCCACAACCGCCGGGCCGTCCACCAAGATCACACAGCTCGTGGATTCGCCCGCACTGTTGGCGCCGGAGGTGGTGCCGGCATGAACGCACGAAGTGCGATGGGCAGGTACGGAGAGAGTCTGGCCGCGCGGCGGCTGACCGAGGCCGGGATGACGGTGCTGGAGCGCAACTGGCGCTGCGGCAGGACCGGCGAGATCGACATCGTGGCCCGGGACGGCGACGTCCTCGTGGTGTGCGAGGTGAAGACCCGCAGGGCGAGCGTCTTCGAGCATCCGATGGCCGCCGTGACCCCGCAGAAGGCGGCACGGCTGCGGCACCTCGCCGAACGCTGGATCCACACCCATGGCGGAGCACCGCCGGGAGGCGTCCGCATCGACCTGGTCGGCGTGCTGCTCCCGCAGCGGGGCGCGGCCCGCGTCGAGCACGCGCGGGGGGTGGTGTGATGGCCTTCGCCCGTACGTGCTCCGTCGCCCTCGTCGGGGTCGAGGGTGTCGTCGTGGAGGTCCAGGCCGACCTCGAACCCGGCGTCGCGGCGTTCACGCTGGTGGGACTGCCCGACAAGAGCCTCACCGAGAGCCGCGACCGGGTGCGGGCCGCGGTGGTGAACTCCGGGGCGGCCTGGCCGCAGAAGAAACTCACCGTCGGCCTCAGCCCGGCCTCCGTGCCCAAGAGCGGCAGCGGCTTCGACCTCGCCGTCGCGGCCGCCGTCCTCGGTGCGGCCGAACGCGTCGACCCGCGCGTCCTCGCCGACATCGTGATGATCGGGGAACTGGGGCTCGACGGCCGGGTGCGTCCGGTGCGGGGCACCCTGCCCGCCGTGCTGGCCGCCGCGAACGCCGGGTACGACCAGGTCGTGGTGCCGGAGTGCGCCGCGGCCGAGGCCTCGCTGGTGCCCGGCGTGTCGGTGCTCGGGGTCCGCAGCCTGCGGCAGCTGATCGCCGTCCTCGCCGACGAGCCCGTACCCGAGGAGGAGCCCGACGAGCCGGGCCGCCCCGACCCGCTCCTCGCAGGGCTGCGCGTGCCCGGCGCGGCCGCCGCGACGGGCATGCACCACACGGGCGCGGCCCAGCACGACCAGGGCCACGACCTCGCCGACGTCGTGGGCCAGACCTCGGCACGCACCGCGGTGGAAGTTGCCGCGGCCGGGGGACACCACCTGTTCCTGGAGGGCCCGCCGGGCGCCGGGAAGACGATGCTCGCCGAGCGGCTCCCCGCCGTGCTGCCCCGGCTCGGCAGGCAGGAAGCCCTCGAAGTGACGGCCGTGCACTCGGTGGCGGGTCTGCTGCCGCCGGGCAAGCCCATGATCGACACGGCGCCCTACTGCGCCCCGCACCACTCGGCGACGATGCAGGCCCTGGTCGGAGGCGGCCCCGGCATCGGACGACCGGGCGCGGTCTCGCTCTCCCACCGGGGCGTGCTTTTCCTCGACGAGGCGGCGGAATTCAGCAGCCACGCACTCGACGCCCTGCGCCAGCCCCTGGAGTCGGGGCACGTCGTCATCGCCCGCAGCGCCGGGGTGGTGCGGTTCCCGGCCAAGTTCCTGATGGTGCTCGCGGCGAATCCCTGCCCGTGCGGCCGGTTCTCCCAGCGGGACGACTTCTGCGAGTGCCCGCCCGCGGCGATCCGCCGCTACCAGGCCAGGCTGTCCGGCCCGCTGCTCGACCGGGTCGACCTGCGCGTCGAGGTGGACCGCGTCACGCGCACCGAGCTGACCCGGCCGGGCAGCCGCGGCGAGTCCACCGCCACGGTGGCCGACCGGGTGCGGGCGGCCAGGGAGCGCGCGACGGCCCGGCTGGCCGGCACCCCGTGGCGGGCCAACAGCGAAGTCCCCGGCCGTGAGCTGCGCAGTCGCTGGTCGCCCGTGTCCGGGGCGATGGACGAGGCCGAGCGGAGCCTGGAGCGCGGCGCTCTCACCGCCCGGGGGGTCGACCGGGTCCTGCGCGTCGCCTGGACGGTCGCCGACCTCGTCGGCCACGACCGGCCCGACGCCACGGACGTCGCGCTGGCCCTGCAACTGCGGACCGGTGTGCCCCGCGGCGTGCCGATGACCATCGGAGCGCTGACGTGACGGGCACCGGGCACCGGGACGACGGCCGGCGTCCCGGCGTGAGCGGGGACTGCCCCGACGTCCTGCCCGCCGGCCCCGCGCCCGCTGATACCGCTCGCGCCGGGGGGCCGTTGCCCGAGGACCTGTACCACCGGGTCTTCCTCACCCGTGTCCTCGAACCGGGGGACGAGACCGGCGGGCGGTGGCTGCGCGAGGCCGGGGCGGGGGAGGTGGTGCGGAGGCTCCGCGAGCAGGGGCCGCCCCTGCCGGGGGTGAGCGGGAAGCGCTGGGCGGGACTGCTGGCGCGGGCCGGGCAGGCCGACCCGCGGCGGGACCTCGCCGTGGCGCGGGAGTCGGGGGTGCGGTTCGTGCGGCCCGGGGACACCGAGTGGCCGGGACAGCTCGACGACCTCGGTGACGCCCGCCCCCTCGGGCTCTGGGTGCGGGGCCGGCCCAGTCTGCGGATGTGGGCGCTGAAGTCCGTCGCCGTGGTCGGCGCCCGCGCGTGCACCGGGTACGGCGCGCACATGGCCGCCACGCTCTCCGCCGACCTGGCCGGACGCGGCTGGGTCGTCGTCTCCGGAGGTGCCTACGGAGTCGACGGCGCCGCACACCGGGGCGTCCTCGGCGCGGGAGGCGCCACCGTCGCCGTCCTGGCCTGCGGTGTCGACCGCCCCTACCCCCGCGGCCACACCGGTCTGATCAACAGAATCGCCGAGCAGGGCCTGGTGATCGGGGAGCTGGCGCCCGGGGACCACCCGACACCGAGCCGGTTCGTGCTGCGGAACCGGGTGATCGCCGCACTCACCCGCGGCACCGTCGTGGTCGAGGCGGCGCATCGCAGCGGCTCACTCGTCACCGCGCGCGCCGCCCAACGGCTCGGGCGCCACACGATAGGGGTACCGGGACCGGCCACCAGCAGCCTCTCCGCGGGCGTGCACGAACTCCTGCGGGGCGGCGCCGTACTCGTCACCGATGCCGCGGACGTCATCGAGATGGTCGGCGACATCGGCGACCTGGCACCCGACCGGCGGGGCCCCGTCCTCCCCCGTGACCTGCTGGAACCGCATGCGCGCCAGGTTCTCGCGGCCCTGCCGGCACACCGGACGGCGACTGTCGCGGACATCGCGCGCGGTGCTCAGACCACCGAGGACGACGCGATCGCGAGACTGTACGAACTCAGAGCACTTGGATACGTCGAACGACATGGCGACGGATGGAAGTTGACACGCCAGGCCGTCATCCCGGCCCAGGACACCGGGCGCACTTTCTGACGCAGTGTGTTCGGCCGTCCGGGGGAACACCGACGCCCTTGCCCGTCACCGCAGTTGACCCACCCGGAGCATCACGCACAGCGATCGCCGTCACCCCGCGCGACGCCCCGCGGAACGTATCTGCGCGCCCCCGGCACCGCCGACTTCGCGCACCGCGACGCTTCAGTCACGCTACGCTCACGAGGATTCCGATGCAGAAGACAACTCGGCACCGAACCGACAGCTCACCCAGGTACCACCACTTCACAGCAGAACGGCACAAGGCGACGAATGCCCCAGCACACCTCCGGGTCCGACCGGGCGGCCATCCCTGCAGCCGCCCGTGACGGTGGCAGCGTGCGGCCGCCCGCTCCCTCGACGCTCGACGAACTGTGGCGGTCGTACAAGGCGACCGGGGACGAGGGGCTGCGCGAGCAGCTCATCCTCCACTACTCGCCGCTCGTGAAGTACGTCGCGGGCCGGGTCAGTGTCGGCCTGCCGCCCAACGTGGAACAGGCCGACTTCGTCTCGTCCGGCGTGTTCGGGCTGATCGACGCGATCGAGAAGTTCGACATCGGCCGGGAGATCAAGTTCGAGACGTACGCGATCACCCGGATCCGCGGCGCCATGATCGACGAACTGCGGGCGCTCGACTGGATCCCGCGCTCGGTGCGGCAGAAGGCACGCAATTTCGAACGGGCCCACGCGACCCTGGAGGCCCGGCTGCGGCGGACCCCCTCGGAGGCCGAGGTGGCCCGCGAGATGGGCATCGGGGTGGACGAGCTCCACGCGGTCTTCAGCCAGTTGTCGCTGGCCAACGTGGTCGCGCTGGAGGACCTGCTGCACGTCGGCCAGGAGGGCGGCGACCGGCTCAGTCTCATCGACACCCTGGAGGACACCGCAGCCGACAACCCGGTCGAGGTGGCCGAGGACCGGGAGCTGCGGCGCTTCCTCGCGCGGGCGATCAACACCCTGCCCGACCGGGAGAAGACCGTCGTCACGCTGTACTACTACGAGGGCCTCACCCTCGCGGAGATCGGCAATGTGCTCGGTGTCACCGAAAGCCGGGTGAGCCAGATCCACACCAAGTCGGTGCTGCAACTGCGCGCGAAGCTGGCGAGCTTCGGCCGCTGACCCGGTGGGATGAGGACAGCTCGGCCGGTGTGCCTCCCGCCGGGGACGGTCCCTCCGTAAGCTGGACGGCGTGCCAAGGATTCGAGCGGCCTCCGTGGCCGAGCACCGGTCGATGCAGCGAGCCGCCCTGCTGGACGCGGCACGCACCCTGCTGGCCGAGGGCGGTACGGAGGCGCTGACCTTCCCGGCCCTCGCCGAGCGCACGGGGCTCGCGCGGTCGTCCGTGTACGAGTACTTCCGCTCGCGGGCGGCCGTGGTCGAGGAGCTGTGCGAGGTCGACTTCCCCGTCTGGGCGGCCGAGGTCGAGGCGGCGATGGACCGGGCCGAAAGACCCGGGGAGAAGATCGAGGCGTACGTCCGCAAGCAGCTCGAACTCGTCGGCGACCGCCGGCACCGCGCCGTCGTGGCGATCTCCGCGAGCGAGCTGGACGCGGGGGCGCGGGAGAAGATCCGCGCGGCCCACGGCGGGCTGGTCGCCATGATCGTCGAGGCGCTCGGGGAGACCGGACACGCCGAACCCCGGCTCGCGGCGATGCTGCTCCAGGGAGTCGTCGACGCGGCCGTCCGGCGCATCGAGCTGGGCGCGGCCGAGGAGCCGGACACCGTGACGGAAACGGCGGTGTCGATGGTGCTGCGGGGCGTGCGCGGCTGACACCGTGTCCCCAGCCCCGCACCCAGGCTGGCGCCCATCACCCGGGCCGGGCCCCGGGCCCGGCCCCAGAGCGGGCCTCGGCCCCGAACCCAAACCCGGGCTCAGGCCCCGGCCCCGGCCCCGCACCCAGGCCGGGCCCTCTACCCAGACCCGGCCCTGGGCACAGGCACTCCCAGCACCGGCAGCAGTCTCGGTGGGGCGTCGCCCGTCAGCCATGGAGGGAGGAGGGCCAGCGGGTTCAGATAGGTCTCGCCTCTGCGCAGGCCCCAGTGCAGGCAGGGCGAGGGGCCCGTGCAGTGGGAGGGAGTGTCCAGGGTGCCGAGGACGTCACCGGCAGCGACCTCGTCGCCCTTCTCCACCGAGGGCCGCAGGGGTTCGTAGGTCGTGCGCAACGGGGGAGTGCCGGTGCCCGCCAGTTCCACCGAGACCACGCCCCGCCCCGCGACCCGGCCCGCGAAGGACACCCGGCCGGGGGCCACCGCCCGCACCGGTGCCCCCGGCGGCGCCGCCAGGTCGACTCCCCGGTGACCGGCACCGTACGCGGTGGCGGGCGGGTCCCAGCCCCGGACCACCGCCGGACGCCGCACCCCCACCGGCC
>DASTDN010000559.1:0-4074 GCA_035710365.1 Streptomyces sp.
GCGCCGGATGCGCCACGCCCGGCCCGCGGAGGCCCGGCCCGCCTCCGGCCACCGCTGCACCACCCGGAACGGCAGCACCACCCGGGCCGGGACGCGCAGCGGCGGGAGGACCCGTCGAAGAGACCGGCGGGGACCGCGCCCCAGCGCCCGAAGCGGGCCGGCTGCGCGGCGTGCGGCGCGTCCCCCGTGCCGTACCCGGGGCCGGGCCCCACGCCGGGCCCCGGGGAAGACCGCACCGCACAGCGCGATCAGCGCGTACGTCACCGGAGCCGACGGCCCCCGGGCCGCCCCCGGGGGACGGCGTCCTCCCCTCGCCGATCGCCCCCGGAGCATGACGTAACCGGACGCATCCCGGCAGACTGGCCCGCCGGGCGGGACGGACGGGCGGCGGGGCAGCCGCCAGGCCGTAGGGTTACGTGCCATACGTACTGGGGGAACCGGTGCGTCACGGACACGAGGAGAAGGGAACTCGTGGACAGGCCGGACACGGCTCCCCAGGGAGCGGGCCCGGCGCAGGGCGATCCCGGCGGGGTCCCGATCCGGGGCCGGCGCCGCACGGAGTGGGGTGACGGATGACGGAGACCACAGGCGGGGGGCCGGAGGACGGCGCCGCCGAGGTGCTCGACCGTCCCCTGCCCGACGGCGTGCGCCGCCGCGTCGTGCAGATCGTGTCCGACGGCTTCGGCGGGCTGACCCTGCCCGAACTGCCCGCCCAGCTCAGGCAGTACGCCCGGTTCACGCCGAGCCGCCGCGCCAAGTTCGCGGGCAACGCCATGGCGGCGGCGCTGGAGAGCGACCCGCTGTTCCGCCAGCGCATCGGCGAGAAGCTGCGGGAGGCGCAGCCGGAGATCGCCGGCGCCCTCGACTCCGGCTCCCCGCCACCGGCCGCGGACCCGCTCGACGTGGCGGCCGCCGCCTACGTCCTGCGGCCCCCCGGCTGGGTCAAGCTCGTCACGACGGCCGGCGAGGAGGCCCTGCGCGCCGACGCCGAACGCGCCGACGAGGAGAGCCGGGCCGAACTGGAGCGGCTGCGCGCCGAACTCGAACAGGCCCGTGACCACACCCGGGCCGAGACCGAGCGGCTGCGCGCCGAGCTGGAGTCGGCGAGGCGGGAGGCGGAGTCCCTGCACCGCAAGCTGCGCTCCGCGCTCAGCGACGTCAAGCGCGGCGAGGCCGCCCTGCGCAAGGCGCACGCCGAGATCGACGACGTCCGCGCCGAGGGCCACACCCAGGTGTCCGCGGCCGAGAGCGAGACCCGGCGGCTCAAGGCCCGCCTCGCCGAGGCGGAGTCCACCCTGGAGGCCACCCGCCGCGCCGCCCGCGAGGGCCGCAGCGTCGAGGACATGCGGGTCCGGCTGCTGCTGGACACCCTCCTCGAAGCCGCCCAGGGGCTGCGCCGGGAACTCGCCCTGCCGCCGGTGTCGGTGCGCCCCGCCGAGACCGTGGAAGCCGTCGAGCCCGGCCGGATGACCCCGAAGGACATCGCCACCCGTGCCCTGTCCGAACACGACCCGGCCGTCCTCGACCAGCTCCTCGCGCTCCCGCAGGCCCACCTCGTCGTCGACGGGTACAACGTCACCAAGACCGGCTACCCGCAGATGCCGCTGGAGAAGCAGCGCCTCAGACTGCTCGGGCAGCTCTCCCAGCTCGCCGCGCAGACCGGCGCCGAGGTGACGTGCGTCTTCGACGGCGCCGAACTGGCCGCGCCCGTGCTGCTCGCCCCGCCGCGCGGGGTGCGGGTGCTGTTCTCCCGGCCGGGCGTCACCGCGGACGAGCTGATCCGTCAGCTCGTGCGGGCCGAGCCGCCGGGCCGGCCCGTGATCGTCGCCTCCACCGACCGCGAGGTCGCCGACGGCATCGCCGCCGCCGGGGCGCGTCCCGTCGCCTCCGCGGTGCTCCTCAAGCGGCTTTCCTGACCGCTGATTCACTTCCGTCCCAACCGCAACGAACCGGCGCTATGCCTGAATTGGCGGGTTCGTCACGCAACGTAGCGTCAACTCGGTGTCACCCCAGGTGAGTCGAAGGCAAAGAATGCGGTGCGTAACCGGGATATTTCGGCAGAGGGATTTGAACTGATCACGGCTCGGTCACTAGGGTCTGCCCTCGAACCCGCGAACGGGTGATCACTGAGGAGAAGGAGCTCGCCCCCGTGGCGTCCCACCGTCGACCCAAGCAGCCGAGCCGCACTCGCGTGACCGTGCTGACCACCGCAGCCGCCGCTGCCGTCGCCCTCAGCTCCCAGGCCGCCAACGCCGCGCCCAGCGAGAAGCCGAGCAAGGACGAAGTCAAGTCCAAGGTGGACAAGCTCTACCAGCAGGCGGAGCACGCCACCGAGAAGTACAACGGCGCCAAGGAGAAGCAGGAGAAGCTCCAGAAGGAGATCTCCACCATCCAGGACAACGTCGCCCGCGGTCAGGAAGAACTCAACGACCTGCGCGACGGCCTGGGCTCGATGGCGAGCGCCCAGTACCGCTCCGGCGGCATCGACCCCTCCGTGCAGCTCTTCCTCTCCGCGGACCCGGACGACTACCTCGACAAGGCGTCCACGCTCGACCAGCTCAGCGGCCAGCAGATCGAGGCCCTGAAGAAGATCCAGGAGAAGCAGCGCGAGCTCGCCCAGGAGCGCGCCGAAGCCTCCGACAAGCTCAAGGACCTTGCGTCGACCCGGACCGAGCTCGGCAAGAAGAAGAAGGAAGTCCAGGCGAAGCTCGCCGCCGCGCAGAAGCTGCTCAACACCCTCACCGCCGACGAGAAGGCCGCTCTCGCCGCCGAGGAGGCCCGCGCCACCCGCAGCAGTGAGCGCCAGGCCCTCGGCGGGTCCACCGCCGCATCGGGCCGCGCCGCCGCCGCCTACTCCGCCGCGCAGTCCAAGCTCGGCTCGCCCTACGTCTACGGCGCCACCGGCCCGTCCTCCTACGACTGCTCGGGCCTGACCTCGTGGGCGTACGCCCAGGCCGGCGTGTCCATCCCCCGCACCTCCGAGGCGCAGTCCGGGATCGGCACCCGCATCACCGCCGTGGGCGACCTCCAGGTCGGCGACCTGGTGTTCTTCTTCAACGACCTGCACCACGTGGGCCTGTACGCGGGCAACGGCCAGGTCATCCACGCGCCCCGCACCGGCACCGTGGTCCGCTACGAGTCGATGAACACCATCGGCGGCCCCTTCATGTGGGGCGTCCGGGTCTGACCCGGCCCTCCCGCACTCCTCTTCCGGCCGGTGCCCCGCAGCGCCCGAACGGGCGATTCACGCCGTGCCGTGTCGGCCTCGCGCCCCGTCGGTGACCTGCGTCAGCGGCGGGGCGTCACCGTGCGTGCTCATGGCGGTCGTTGGTGGGCGCCCCCTCGCGGGGTTACTGTCTGCCGCGCCTCCCCGTTCGCCGGACCCTCCGGCTCCGGGGAAGCCGGCCTGTCCGCCGGTGGAAGGAGTGCGGCTTCCCGTGGGTTCCCATCGTCGCGTTGCACCGCCCGGCCCCGACCGGGGCAGGGCCGCCGCCCTCGGCGTCCTGTCCGTCGCGGCCGCCGCCCTCGGCGCCGTACCGGGCCCCTCGGCGGGGGCCGCGCCGCTCGGCGGGACCCGCGCCGAGGCCGACCGCCTGTACGCCGCCGCCGAGAAGGCCACCGAGGCCTACCACGAGGCCGGACGACGCGCCGCCGCGCTGCGGCACCGGGTCCGCTTCGCGCAGGACCGCAGCGCCCTCCGGCAGGACCGGGTCAACGCCCTGCGGGACTCGCTCGGTCCGCTCGCCGGAGCCCAGTACCGCGGCGGCGTCCTCGGCCCCGCCCTCGCCCTGCTGCTCACCTCCGGCCCGGACGACTACCTCGACAGGGCGGCCCTGCTCGACCGGATCGGCGTCCGCCGCGCCGGTGAGCTGCGCACCCTGCGGGCGGCCCTGCGCGAACTCGCCCAGCAGCGCGCCGAGGCCCCCCGGACCGCCGCCGCGCTCGACGAGGCCCGCCGCGCCGCTGCCGCCCACAAGAAGACCGTCGAACGCAAACGCGCCGCGGCCCGGCGGCTGCTGAACACCCTGCCGGACGCCGCCCGCGCCGCCCACGACCATGGCTCCCCAGGTGCCC
>DASTDN010000560.1:0-28379 GCA_035710365.1 Streptomyces sp.
CGACGCGGAGCGGGCGGCGGGGCGCTCTACACGCCGGCCCCCCGGCGTGCGTCCGTGCGCGGCCGCCCGGTGGCCGGCGCCGCGGCGGCGCCGGCCGCCGGGGGCGGGCCGGCGTCCGCGGCGGGTCCGCCGGCCGGCCCCTCGGAGCCCGTCCCGTCCGGCGCGGCGGCCGGGCCGGTACGTACCGCCGTGCCGCGCACGACCAGTTGGAAGGCGCCGAGGAGCACGGCGGTGGCCAGAGCGCTGTGCCAGAGCAGGGCGTCCAGGCGCCCGGCGGCGAGGTAGGCGCCCACGGCGACGGCGGCCAGGGCGCACACCGCGCGGTCCACGATGGACTCCACCGACAGGAGGGTGGCCCGCGGGGCGTGGGGAGGTACGGCGTCGTTGACCAGCTTGCGCTGTACCGGGTAGGCGAAGCCGGTGGCCACGGCGAACAGGCAGAGCAGGGCGACCACCGTCCACGGCCCGCCGGCCGCCATGCCTGCCAGGGCGGCCGCGAGGGCCAGGCTGAGGACGGACACCCAGGCCACCGGCGACAGGCGGCGGCTGAGCCACTGCGGGCGCGCCGAGCCCACGGCCTCCGCCAGGGTCATGGCGGCGAGCACGCCGCCGTGCCAGGACTCGCCGATGCCGTGGTCGATGAGGATCGGCTGGAACAGGTTGACCTGGCAGATCCGGGACAGCGTGAACACCGCCACGCCCTGCACCATCACCAGCGCCAGCCACGGCGAGGAGGCGACGCCGCGCAGTGCGGCCCGTGCGTCGCGCAGCACCGTGCCGCGACCGCCGGACGCCCGCGGGGCCTTCCGCGCCGGGTGCGCGGCCGTGCCGCCGTCCGCGGCGGGGCCGGCCAGTCGCGGCAGGGCCGCCACGCAGGCCAGGGAGCCCGCCGCGCTCACGGCGCTCAGGACGTACGGTGCCGGGTGGGCGAGGGCCATGAGCGGCCCGACCAGCGGCCAGCACAGCACCTTCGCGGCAAGGCCGAGGGCCCGGGCGGTGCCCTCGGCCCCCAGGTAGTGCGCGCCGCACCGCTGTTCGTGCAGCCCGTCGTACAGGTAGGCGCTGGCGGCCCCCGACGTCAGGGAGCGACCGGCGGCGATGGCGAGGAAGTGGACGAGGAACCCTCCGTACGAGGGGCTGAGCACCGGCGTGAGGTTGGCGGCCGTCATCACCACGGCGCCGGCGCGCAGGCAGTTGCGGGCGCCGATGCGGTCGGCGATCAGCCCGGTCGGGATCTCGAAGAGGCAGAAGGCCACGTAGTAGATGCTCTGGATGCCGAAGATCTCCGCGTCGGAGAGGCCTGCCTCCTTCTGGTAGACGTAGAACACCGGCATCCACCACAGCAGGTTGAAGAGCAGTTGGAAGCCGTGGTTGAGCCGGATGATGCGGCGGGCGGTGCCGGTCAGGGGGACGGTGGGCCGCGCGTCCCGGCGCGGCAGGCGCGCGGTCACAGCGCGTACGGGCGGATCTGGACCAGGTGGAAGTCCCCTTGGTCGGTGAGCAGCCACTCGATGTCCAGGGGGGCGTCCACCTCCGGTGCGCTGAAGTGGGACTGCAGCAGCCGGCCGGTCAGGGACAGGTCGGCGAGCCCGGACCGCGTGCCGGCGGGCAGCCCCTCGGGCCAGGAGCCGAGGTCGATGGTGCGCCCGCCGCCCTCGACGGTGTTGTAGAGGTACTGCTGGGGCAGGACGGCTCCCTCGACGACCTGCTCGGGCGAGCCCGGCGAGCAGTTGAGGTAGACGTTGCGGAAGTCCTCGCGGCGAGTGGGGTTGCAGGTGACCAGGACACCGCCGAGCGCGGCGGGGACGTACACCTGGATGATCACGCCCATGTAGGTGTCGTCCAGGGAGATGCCGACCTGGTGGCGCAGCCGCACGCTGCGCGGGGAGAGCAGGGACGCCCACACCTGGCGCACGGCGTCGAGGAGTTCGCCGGTGCCGCGGACGGTGGTGACGGAGTCGTAGACCCCGGCGGCGGAGAAGCCCGGGAGGTCCTCGGCGTTGGAGGAGGAGCGCACCACGAGCCGGCCGCACTCGGCGAGCGGCGTGGGGAAGGAGCGGGTGATCTCCCGGGCGACGGACTCGGGCATCGGGGCGTGCCGGATGAGGTGCTGGATCTGGAGGCAGAGCGCGTCGAGGACGTCGGTGGCGTCGAGTTCGAGCGCCATCTTCAGCTTGCCGATGCCCTGCTGGAGTGCCGGGGAGGAGGTGAGGAAGCGGTGCTGGAGGGAGAACGGCAGGGCGACGCCCTCGGGGGCCTCGACCGTGCCGGCGACGAACGAGGTCGCGGCCGCGCGCAGTTCCGCGGCGGACGGCGAGCGCAGGCCGAGCCGGGCCGCGAGGTGCCCGTGGAGGTCGTCGCGGGGCGGGCGGGGGCGGCCGTAGAAGGTGGTGAGGTCGGCCGTGCGGCTGTCCAGCACGTGGTGCAGTTCCCCGAGGTTGGCCGCCTTGGTGCCGTAGCGGTCCCGGTCGGCGCTGCGCAGCCGGTGCAGGGACAGCACGGGCGCGTCCCCCAGCAGTGGCGTTTCGAGGCGGATGCGCTGCTGGTGCCAGGCGGGGGCGCGCAGCTCGGGGGCCTCGGCCAGGCGCTCCAGGGTGATCTCGTCCTCGTCCACCCGGTAGCGGACCCAGGCGCCGTCCAGGCCGTCCCGCTCGACGAGGTGTTCCAGGTCGCGGACGATGGCGTTGGGGATGCCCCATCCGGTCGCGAGGACGTTGGTGTGGGACAGCGGGGTGATGGGGGCGGTGTTGATGAATCCGGCCACCCGCTGGACGTCGTCCGGCAGGCAGGGCATGGCGACGATGTCCGACCAGCCGAGCCCGCCGGCCGCCGCCTGGTACTCCGCGGTGGTCCGGAAGCAGCGCAGCCGTCCGGTCGCCTCGCCGGTGTTGAGGGGGGTCCGGGTCCTGGTGCCGAAGAGTTCGTGGCCGAGGATGCGCGGCACCCGCTGCTCGCTGATCGCAGCCAGCTCCTCCTCCTGGCCGTGGTTGGCGGGCTTGAGCAGCAGCGGCAGCCGTCCGTCGACACGCTCGCGGACGAAGGCGTGGAAGTACTCCAGCAACGCCCCGTGCATGGTGTCGGCCTCGGTCGTCTCCAGGACGAGGAAGGGGCGTTCGCGGCCCTCCGCGTCCTCGTCGCTGTGCAGGGACAGCACTCCGAGGAGGAAGCGCCGCGCGGGGTCCATGTAGACGGAGGCGTTGAACGCGTCGAGGCCGGCGTCGAGTTCGGCGACGTCCATGCCGAGGACGCGGGTGGCGATGTAGTCGACGTGGAAGGGGTGTGCGGCCGTGTCGAGCACGTGCCAGGTGTCCTCGTGCCGGTCGACGACGACCTTCAGGTACGGGTGGCCGGCCAGCACCCCGGACAGGGTGCGGAACAGCGGCAGCGACAGGTTCTCTCCGACGACCGTGCGGTCGCCCGCGGGTACCGGGGCGTCGGTGGGGAGCAGGGCGGTGGTCATGCGGGGATCCCCTCGGGCCGGACGGCCGGGCGGAAGAGGCGGACGGCGGGCGGGGACGGTGCCGCGGCGGGTCCTACCGGCGGCAGCGCGGTGGGCAGGGCGTCCACCAGGGTGGTGAAGTCGCGGAGCACGGTGGGCGCGTCGGCCGCGGAGAGCAGGCACAGGGCCGCCATGGTGTTGGCCCCGCCGGCCGGGTCGTAGACCGGCACGGTGCTGCCGTCGGGCAGCGAACTCTCCGGCACCACCGACAGGGTGCTGCCCTCGCTCAGCGCGACGGCGTCCCGGACGGCGGGGAAGTCCCAGATCCTGCGGTCCGGCCAGGCACCGCCCCGCCCGTCCACGGCGAGGACGACGAGGGAGCCGGCGGCGCCGCGCGCCTCGCCGGGGCCGAGCGCCCGTGCCGGCCAGGCGACCGTGCGGCCCAGCAGGTGGTCCACCAGCATGCCGACGAGGTCGACCCCGTAGACCTCCTCGGTCTGCGGGACGGTCATCGCGCCGCCGAACCGGGCGGCCGTCTCGATCAGCCACATGCGCCCGTCGGGACCCAGCTTGATCTCGGTGTGCGTGCCGCAGTCGCGCAGGCCGAGGGCGTCGACGGCCCGCCGGGCGAGGTCGACGACACGCTCCTGGAGGTCCGCGGTCAGCGGCGCGGGGGTGATGCTGGCCCGCTCGGTGAAGGGCTCCACGGTGGGCATCCGGCCGCTGAGGCACACCGGGTGGAAGACGCCGTCGGCCACCACGCCCTCGACGCTGACGTAGTCGCCCCAGCCGGGCTCGTCGAACCACTCGGCGGCGGTGCCGGTCACGATCTGCTCGACTACGTAGTGGGCGTCCGCCTCGGCGACGTGCAGTTCGGCGAAGCCCAGTTGGGCGGACTCGGCCATCACCTCGCGGGAGCGGAGCCAGGCGGCGTCGGCCTCCTGCGGTGAGCGGATGATCTGGTGGGCGGTGGAGCCGGCGCTCCAGGCCGCCTTCAGCAGCAGGGGGGCGGGCAGGGCTGCGACGGCCTCGTGGAGGTCCGCCCGCGTGGTGACGGGGCGGAACTCCGGCTGCGGCAGGCCGTGGCGCTGCCAGGTGTGCCGCATCATGCGCTTGTCGCGGGCGAGCGCGGCGGCGTCCCCGGCCCCGGCGAGACCGAGTGCGCCGCACGCCTCGGCGACGGCCACGACGGCGTACTCGGAGAAGGTGAGCACCGCGTCCGCGTCCACGGCCCGGGCCCGCGAGACGATCAGGGCGACCAGGTCGGACCGTTCCTCGTCGGCGGGGACGGTGACCGAGGCGCACAGGTCACCGGCCGAGGCGGCCACCGTCGGCGGCAGCGGGCTGAGCGCCAGCAGGTGCACGTCCGCTCTCGTGGCCGTCCGGGCCAGGACGTGGCCGAGCGGTGGACCACCCTTGGCATGCACCAACAGCACCGTGCTCACGGACGTTCGTCTCCTCGGGTCGTCATGCGGATCTGCGTGCGCGGTCGCCCGGTGGCTCTGTCTGGTCGTCTGCCGAGTCCGCCTCCGGCCCCTCGGGCGCTCACGGGAGGCGTGCGGTGACCCGCCCCGGGGAAATCGCCCGGGGGTCACCGACCGCACACCACAAGAGAAGCAGACGCGCGGTGCCGGGACTGCCGCGGTGGGGCCGCCGCCGTTCAGGCAAATGCCTGAGATGTGAACACCGTCGCGCGAGGGTGAAGGTTTCGCGATCGCATCTGGCGCGTCCGCCGGACCTGCACTCAGATGCACGGGTCGGGCGGGGGCCGGCCGGGGCCACCGGGCGGCGCTGCCGCCTCGCGCCGGCCGGCGGACAACGAACGGAGGGGTCGCCGTGGACGATGCCAGCCTCAAGGCGCTGCTGGAGTACCTTCCGGCGACCTGGTGGGAGGCCGACGCCCGGGGACGCGTGGTCGAGCGGGGCGGTGGCGCACTCCCCGACCTTCCCGCCGTGCAGCGGTTCGTCGACCGGCTGCGCCGGGAGGACTCGTCGTCGGGACACCGCCCCGACGAGGTCCGCAGGCCGGTGCAGTTCGACGGCCGGGCGTTCGAGGTGAGCCGGGCGGCGGGGCGCACCCGGGGGGCCGCGGTGGAGGTCGGTGCGCAGCCCGCCGGGACGCGCCGGTACGCCGCCTTCGCGGACTTCGCCGACCTCGCCCCGGCCGCGGCCTTCATCCGCGACCGCGACGGCCGCTACCTGTGGGCCAACAACTCCTACGCGCACCTGTACGGCACGACGCCGGACCGCGTCGCGGGAAGCCGCATCGAGGACTTCGACTCACCCGCCGACGCCGCGCAGTTCCGCGCGCTGGACCAGGCCATACTCCGCCGCGGCAAGCCGGTGCGCCACACGCTGCGCTACCACCGCTCGGACGGCAGCACGGGCCAGGCGGCAGGGCACCGCTTCCCCGTGGAGGAGAACGGCCGGACCTGCGTGGCCGGAATCTACGTCGACATCACCGAGCACCTCCGGGCCGTCGACCAGCGCCAGGAGGCCGAGGAGAACCTGCGGGCGCTCCGCGACCACAGCGGGCTGCCCTGCGCGCTGCTCGCCCCCGACGGCCGCATCGAACAGGCCAGCACCGCCACCGCCGAACTGTTCCGGACGCGCCTGTCCGACCTGGTCGGCCGTCGCGCGCAGACGTTGCTGGCCGCCACGTCCGATCTGTGCCGCCTGCGCCGTGCGTGGGAGGGGCTGGTCACCCGCCGCGTCCGGCGGGTGGAGACCTCCGCGGTGCTGCTCGACGCGGAGGGCCGCCAGCGGCGCGCGGGCGTCCGCCTGACCACGGTGAGCCGGTCCGCCGACCGCCCGGTGCGGGTGTGGGCCGTCGTCACCCACCAGAGCCTGGCCCACGAGCCCCACCCTCCGCTGACGG
Organism: Streptomyces sp.; assembly: GCA_035710365.1. Taxonomy (GTDB): domain Bacteria; phylum Actinomycetota; class Actinomycetes; order Streptomycetales; family Streptomycetaceae; genus Streptomyces. Next base: position 6,318 of record DASTDN010000560.1, read on the forward strand.
CGGCGCAGGTCCGCATCCTCTCCCTGCTGGCGGCGGGCAGCACCAACGGGGAGATCGCCGCTTCGCTGAAGCTGTCCCGGCAGACGGTCGACTACCACCTGAGCCGGCTGCGCGCGCTGCTGGGCGCGGCGACCAGGCCGTCGCTCGTCGCCCGCGCCTACGCCCTCGGCATCCTCGTCCCAGGCGTCTGGCCCCCGCACCCGGCCACCACCACCCACCCCCTCAGCTCCTCCTGAGCCGTCGGCCGCCCGGCGGCCGGCGCCCGCGCGGCGCCGTCAGCTCCGGGCAAGCCCACCCCACCGCGGCCCCGCACCCGCGTCAGCCCCGCCTGCGCCCTCCGCGGCCGCACCCGCGCCGGAGACGTCCGCATCCCCGCCGGAGGCACCGGCATCCTCCCGGCCCACCAACTGATGCCCGCCCCCCGGCAACGGCTGCGGTTTGAGGGACACCTCCACCCGGTGGGTGGTGTCCCGGCTCACCGTGCCGCCCAGCCGGGCCTCCACCACGCCCAGCTTGAGCCCGGCCCCACCGTCCCCGCCGCGATGGAACTGCACGGAGAATTCGAGGTTCACCTGCTCCACGCTGAACCGCCAGTCGCTGCGCGCCCCCTCCGCCTGGGCCCGTGCCAGTTCCGCGCGGACCGCGCCGATCGCGTCGGCGAGACCGATCGGATGATCGTCGTACACGTTGTTCGTTGAATTCACGTCAACCCACCCTTGTTCGCGGCTTTTTGGCCGGTGCGTGCGTGCAGAAGTCTAGGGATGCCCGGTGGTTTGCCCGTACGGTGAGACGTCATGGGGGAGTTGAGAGCCGACTGGAGAATCCGGTTGCGGCAGGGGCACGAGAAGGGGCCGATTCGCGGCGCCGGAGTGCTCGTCGATCAGGAGACGGTGCTGACCTGCGCGCATGTGGCGGGCGATCCGGACGCGCTGCTGTGGGTGGAGTTCCCGGAGAACCGCGCGCTCGCCCCCGTCGCGGCACGTGTCGTGCCCGGCGGCTGGCTGAAGCGGCCGCCCGGGGGCGAGGACATCGCCGTACTGCGGCTGGAGAGCCCGCGGCCGCAGGCGCGGCCCGCGCCGCTGGAGACACGGCTGAGTGCCGGTCTTGAGGTGTATACGACGGGGTACGCGGAGGGTTTCGACGACGGGATGACTCTGTGGGGGCGTATCAGCGGGACCCATGGTGAGTTGGTGCAGCTCGACGCCGTCGTGAAGGCGGAGGTGGTGCGCCGGGGGTTCAGCGGCGCCGCCGTGTGCACCGCCGGGCCGGCGAGTCCGACGCGGGTCGTGGGTCTCGTCGTGAGCTGGCGCGGCGATCTGGACCGTCCGCTTCCGGAGGACAACCGGCTCGCGTTCTCCTACGTCGTCCCCCTCTCGCGGATCGCCGAACTCTCCCCGCACATCGCTGAGCTGACCGCCCCGCACGCGTGGCACAAGGGGCTCGAGGAGCGGCTGGAGCGGTGGTTCGACGACGCGGACGAGGAGCCGGTGAAGATCACGCATGTGCCTCCGGGAAGCGGCAAGGACCGGTCCCTGCGGCATCTGACGCACCGTGCGGATCTCGTCCACGAGGGCGGCGGCAAGGTACGCAACCTCATCGATCACGCGCTGCCGAAAGTGCCGTACTCGGCGGGCGAGTATCTCGCGTACGCGAACTGGCTGCGCGGGCAGGGCGGTCCGCCGCCGGGTCTGGCCACGGCACGCGCCGCGGGCCTGCCCTCGCCGACCCTGGTGGTCCGCGGTCTGGACGAGGCGCCCTCCCCCGACGAGCTGATGGCGGTCCTCGCCCGGCTGCGGATGATGGGTTTCCGGCTGCTGCTGGTGTTCCGCCGGGACACCGTCCCCGCCTGGACGGCGGCGCGCGACCGGCTGCGGCGTCCCGCGCTCCTCGATCACGCCGACCTGCTGCTCGACCGGCTGCGGCGGTGGGAGGAGGACCAGCGGCGGCACCGCAACGTGGTCGACGACGACTCACTCGGCCAGGAGACCGACCGTTACGAGGAACGCCGCTCCGCCCGTCATGTCATCGGCGGGATTGAGGAACCGGGGCAGCAGGTGGAGAAGCTGCGCTCGCTGATCCGCGACCTCCGCCACGACCTGCGTCACCATGAGCCGCGCTGAGACCGCGGCGGGGCCGCACCGCGACGCGGCCTCCTCGTGCCCCCACCGCCACTTCACCGGCCGCCGCTGCGCGGGCACCGTCCTGCCCACCGGCTACTGCGACCACTGCGGGCGGCACGCCAGCGACAAGCGGCTCACGGCGCTGCCCGAGGACCCGCGCGACTTCGGCCCGGCCGGGCTGCTGACGCTTCCCGGGCGTGAGCCGAAACCGGCCGAGAGCCGGCTCGTCGACCCGGCGTCGCCGCTGCGCGTCGCCATGAAATGCCCCGACGAGAAGTGCGGTATCCCCCTGGTGCCGCCCTACACGGAAGGCGAGGTACCGACCGAGGGGCACTGCCCCGCGTGCGGGAGCGCGTACTCGTACAAGCCGGAGCTGACGCGGGGCACGAGGCTCAACCAGTACCGCATCGAGGGCCCCATCGCGCACGGCGGGCAGGGCTGGGTGTATCTCGCGCACGACGACCATCTCGACGAGTACGTGGCGATCAAGGGCCTGCTCAACCGGTACGAGCACGACGGGACGAAGCTGGCCGACCTGGAGCGCCGCAACCTGGTCGCCATCCGGCATCCGCGCATCGTCCAGATCCGCGACTACATCGCCAGCGTCGAGGGCGGCCAGGTCACGGGCGGCCACATCGTCATGGACGACGTCGGCGACGGCACCCTCGCCAGGATCCTCGAGGAGGTCAGACTCGGCGACACCGTCCTCGACATCGAGCACGTCGCGACGTACGGCTGCCAGATCCTGGAGGCCATGCACCATCTGCACGCGGGAGGCGACCGGGTCTTCGTCTACGCGGACATGAAGCCCTCGAACGTGGTGCACCACGAGGACGGTGTGAAGGTCATCGACATGGGCGGGGTGCGCGAGCAGGGCGGCGGGAGCGTGCTGCCCGCCCACGTCACCGAGCGCTACCGGGCCCCTGAGACGGACAGCGGCCGTCCGCCCACGGTCGCCCACGATCTGCACACCGTCGGCGCCACGCTGCGGGAGATGGCCGAGCTGGCGGTGGCCGAGGTGCCGGGGCTGGGCACCGCCTCCTTCCGGGGCGTGGTGGAGCGGGCGATGCGGGAGCGTCCGGAGGAACGGTTCACGGACGCGCGGGAGATGAGGGTGCAGTTGCGGGGCGCGCTGCGGGAGATCCGGGCGCTGCGCGGCAAGAACGATCCGCCGGAGCCGTCGGAGTGCTTCCGTCCGTCGAAGTGGCTGCCGGGCGCCCGGCTGGGCACGGTGCCCGGCATCGAGCACTGGCTGACCCGGCCGCGCCGCGACCGGTACGAGCCGCCGACGGCGCCCGTCCTGGACCTGGGCACGCCCACGCCGACGGAGATCGCGGAAGGTCTGCCGGTGCCCCGGCCGTATCCGGGTGATCCGCAGGCGACCCGGTTCGAGGTGAGCAGCGGCTACGATCCGAAGACGCTGCTGGCGCGGGGCGCGGACGATCCGCCGTCGGTGGAGATCTGCCTGCACAACATGCGGGTCCTGCTGGGCCGCGACACCCCCGAGGACCTGGACCGGGCGGAGGCGGAGCTGGAGCGGGCCGAGTCCATTCCGGGGCCGGCGCCCGTGCGCCGCTGGCGACTGGCCTGGCACCGGGGGCTGCTCGCGCTGTGCAGGGCCGGACTCGGCGGGGACCAAGCGCGGATCACCGAGGCCCGGAACCACTTCAAGCTCGTCAACGACGAACTGCCCGGTGAGTACGCCCCGAAGCTGGCGCTCGCGCACTGCGCCGAGCGGCTCGGCGACGACGCGTTCCGGCCCACGGCCGCCGAGCTGTACAAGGCGGTGTTCGTGCGCAATCCGGCGCATGGCGGTGCCGCGCTGGGGCTGGCCAGGATCGCTCTGCGGGCGCACGACCGTGCGGCGGCGCTGGCCGAGCTCGGCCGGGTCGGGGAGGGCACCCTCCACCACTCGTTCGCCAGGATCGCCTCCCTCCGCATCCGCGCGGCCCGCCTCGCGGGGGACGGCGGCGGGGGCGGCGGCGCGGCCAGGGGCGACGCGCTGCCGCGCCCGGAGGACGTGGACGCCGTACTCGCCGAGGTGCCCGCCCTGGTGGGGCTCAGCCCCGGCGCGGGTGAGCCGAGCCTGTCCAAGGAGGATGAGCTGCGGCTGAGGATCGAGCTGTACGAATGGAAGCTGGACGCCGTACACCGTCTCAGCCGTGGGGCCGGCGGCGCCGCGGAGCCCCGGCGGCTCACCGGGCGGGAGCTGCGCCGGCTGGGCGAGCCCGAGCGGCGGCTGCGCTCGGAGCTGGAGTCCCTCTACCGGCAGCTCGCGTTCCATCAGGGGGCGACGGCGCAGGACGAGGTGGTCGATCTGATGCATGCGATCCGGCCGCAGACCGGATTCTGAGCGCCGTGCCGGGCGCCCCGCCCCACCGGGGCCGGACGCACCGGCATGACGCGCGGCAGGCGTATCCCCGTGACGAAGGAGGTGTGTGACCGGTGGCGTACGACGGTGGGCACGGCGGCCGTACGGGGCCGCCGCCCGCGATCGAGCTCACCGTCGAGATGGACCGTGAGCTGATCCCGAGGCGCACGACGGAGATCGAGGCCCATCTGAAGGTGGACGTGTCCCGGCTGAGGGCGCCCGGCGCGCTCTCCGGGGCCCGGACGGCCGTGGTGATCGCGGTGGACATCGCCGAGACGCACCGGGCGACGGTCCGGGAGGCGCTGCCCGCCCTGCTGCGGGAACTGCCCGAGGGGGTCTTCTTCGTCCTGCTCGGCGGTGGTCCCGAGCCGGTTCCCTGGTATCCGCGCGAAGGCGCCGCCTGGGCGTGCGCCACCCCCGGGGAACTGGACCGTGCCGCGTTCGCCTCGGGGGTGCTGCCGCTGCACCGGGAGGGTGAGCGGCCCGCCGGGTACGCCGCGTGGGTGGCGGCGGCGCGCACGCTGCTCACCGCGCGGGACGCGGACGTACGGCATCTGGTGCTGATCACGGACGGCAGCGGCGCGCGCGGCGGGCGGGACGGCGAGGGTGATCAGCACGCGGGCGCACGGCTCGTGGCGGAACTGGACGCGTGCGCCGGCTGTTTCAGTGGTGACGTGTTCGCGTTGGGGACCGGCTGGGACCCGGACCCCCTGCTGAGGATCACGGAGCGGTTGCACGGCAGGCCGCGGTTCGTGGACGGGGATCTGGCCGGGGCGGTGACGGATGCGGTGCGCACAGTGCGGCAGGACGGCACCCCTCCGCTGCGGATCGAGGTGACGGTACGGCCCACGGTGACCGAGGTGTCGCTGAAGGAGGTCTCACCGGGGCAGCACCGGCTCGTGCGGGAACCGCTGCCGGGGGCGCCGCGCCGCTGGGTGTTTCCGGTGCGGCGCTGGGAGAAGGACGTGCACGACTATCTGCTGACCCTGACGGTGCGGGACGCGGACACCGATCCGCTGAAGGTGCCGCTCCAGTTCGCGATGGTGTCGGTGGGCGGGGTACATGAGGCGGTGGTGGCACTCTGGCTGCCGCCGGGAGCGTCGCCGGGTGCCCTGTCCGACGTGTGGCAGCTGACCGAGACGGAGCACCTGCACGAGGCGCTGACCCGCGGCTTGACGGCCGTGCGGAACAACGACCCGGACAGCGCCCTGCGGCTGCTGACGGAGGCGGCCAGACTGGCGGCGGATCACGAGACACAGCGGTCGTACGTGCTGAGCGCGATCCAGGAGGTCGCCGAGATCGAGGAGGGGCCGGACGGGCTCCGGGTGCGGCGGCTGAAGCAGGGTGACACAAGCGATCTGGGCCGGGTGCTGCTGGAAGTCGGCTCTCGCGGCGGGCAGTTGCCCGAGCCGTCCGCGAACCGGCCGCCACGGCGGTGCGGGCACTGCGGGGCCACGGCCGGGAACAGGGCCAGGTACTGCGTCACCTGCGGACGGGAGCTGTGATGGGCAGGGCCTTCTCCCCCACCGCGCTGTGGCGTGCCCGCCTCGGCCCGTACCGCACCCGCCGACTGCTGGAGGTCCATCTGGCGGTGCTGCTGGTGCTCACGGCGGTCGCCGCGACCGGACTGTTGCTGTCGTGCCGTCAGATGCAGCGCGGCGCCGACGCGCTCGCGCTGCGGGAGGCCCCGGCCGTGCAGGGCCTCGCCGGTACGCGGCTGGCGCTGATCCGCGCCGACCACGAGGCGCGGGTGCAGGACTCCAGTCTCATCGGGGTGGTCGGCGCGGGCGAGACGTACCGCTCGCAATTGTCGGCCGCCGACCAGAGCCTGTCGCGGATCACGGGGCTGACCGTGCGGGACCTCGGCACGGTCAGGGGGCTGTTCACCACGTACAGCACCTCACTGGGTCTCGGCACGTCGCTGTACCGCGACGAGCCGCTGATGCGGCGGCAGAAGCTCGGCGAGGCGAACTCGCTGCTCGCCCGCGAGGAGCTGGGCCTGGTGCCCCGGATCGGCGGGCTGCAGAAGCAGCAGCAGGCGCATGCCGTGGTCACCGCGCGGACGGGCTGGCTCCAGTGGGGCGGCTGGGCCCTCACGGAACTCGCGTTGCTGGCCGCCGCGTTGACGATGCTGTCGGCGCTGTTCGTGCTGCTGGACCGGTGCGGGCGCCGGTTCAACCCGTATCTGCTGGCGGCGCTCGGGCTCACGGTGCTGCTGGCGACGGCCCCGGCCGTCGCCGCGTACAAGACGGACGCCAAGCTTCAGGCCGGTGTCGCGAGCCTGGCGGAGATCACCAGGACATCGCAGGCGATCACCCCGACACCGTTCGACGCGCTCCAGGTCCGGATGACGGCGGCCGAGCAGGGCGAGCGGGAGCGGCTGGCGAAGGCGCAGCAGGAGGTCGCGAGCCAGTCGGAGTCGGTCCGCGAGGAGGTGGCACTCACGCTGTGGATCTACGTCGCCTACCGGGGCGCGTTCGTGATCAGCCTGCTGGTGATCGTGCTGCCCGCGCTGGCGCTCGGCCTGCGGCTGCAGAAGGACTACGGGAGGCGGCCGTGACACCACGGTTCAAACTGCTGGTGCTGGTGATGGTGATGCTGCTGCTGGCGGGCGGCGTCGTGGTCGTGGCCTGGGCGCGGCAGGACGAGCGGGAGCCGGTCACCATCCTCGGCACGTGGACCGGCAGCCAGGAGGCGGCCTTCGAGTCCCTGCTCGACGGCATCGGCATCGCCTACGACTACCAGGGCACCGCCGCCCAGCGGGAGGTGCTGCTGTCGAAGGTGCAGTCGGGTGACCCGCCGGACATCGTGATCATGCCGGGGCTCGGCGAACTCGCCGAGTACGCCGGCCAGCGGCTCCTCAAACCGCTGGACTTCATCGGCCATCTCGACAGATACGACCCGCTGTGGAAGTCCGCCGACAGCGGACACCCCTACTGGGTGCCCGTCAAGGCCGGGCTGAAGAGCATCGTCTGGTACAGGGAGACCGCCGACGGCGCCGAGCCCGACCCGCCCGAGTGGTGCGTCGGCATGGGCGACGACGGCCCCTCGGGCTGGCCCGGCACGGACTGGATCGAGGACCTGGTGCTCCAGCGGGAGGGCCGGACGGCCTACGAGAGCTGGGCGCTGGGCAAGGACGGGGAGGCGTGGCGCGGCCGCCCGGTGCGGGACGCCTGGCGGGCCTGGGTCGCGCTGCTCTCCGCCGACCCCCGCACCCGCGAGGCGCTGTTCACCGACCACCGGGGCGCACCCGGTGTCCACGGTCTCCTCTTCGCTCCGGGCAGCACCTGCACGCACGAGCACCAGGGCTCCTTCGCGCCGTCCTTCTACGGCGAGGAGAAGGCGAACCGGGCCCGGCTGAAGGACTCCGTCTCGCTGCTGCCCGGCGGCGAGAAGCAGGACCACCACGAGGTGACCGCCGACTTCGCCGCCCTCTTCAGCGACCGCGAGGAGGCCAGGGACCTCATCGACGCGCTGTCCTCGCAGCCCGTGCAGGAGAAGTGGGCCGAGCAACCCGACGTCTACTCGGCGCACAACGACGTGACGGTAGGGCCGGACAGCGACCAGGTCACCAAGGACATCGCGGAGCGGCTGCGGCACGGCACGCGCTGTCTGGACGCCTCCGACGTCATGCCGCCGTCCGTGCGCGACGCCTTCTACGAGGCGGTGCTGCTGACCATGGCCCGGGTCGCCGACCGCAAGGACGTGGACGTCCCCGGCATCCTCAAGGACATCCAGCGGGTGCAGGACTCCCTGCCCCGCCGGGACGAGAGGACGGCGGTGGCGCCGGGGACGGTGTGCAGCACGAACAACGAGTCGCCGGGAAGTCACTGACGGGCCGACGGAGGGGCCGTTGTCGCCGGTGCGCGCGACGGCGAAGGAGTCCTCCGGCCCGTACGCCCGGGCAGCGGCGGGCCGGGTCTCGGGGAGTCCGTCCTCCGGCACGTCACGGTTGTCCCGGTCCGCGCGTCCGGCCGCCGGGGCCGTCACCGGCCGCAGGATGCCGGGCACGTCGTGAACGGGCTGCGGCTGCGGCAGAGCGGGGGCACGACCGCCGCCGGCCCCCTCCGGCAGGCGGCGCAGCCGCCGCTCCCGGCCGTGGGCGGAAATCCGCGGTCACCCGTGCGATCGGCAGCGGCGGGCCGGGGCCCGCGCGAGGACGGCCTCGGCGAGAGCGCCCCTGGTGGCGAACGCACGCTCGTCAGGCGTCGCCCGCTGCGCGGCCGGACACCACGAGCCGCACCTCGATGTCGGACACCCGTTCACAGTGTGATATTGCGCGACCATCAGATCGCATGGGCGTTGAAGGGATGATCACTCTCCCTCGTGCCCACCCCCGACGGGCGGGCACGGGAGACGGAACTCTTCCATCCGGGAGAACGATGCTTTCCTCACTGCCCCCGAGGCGCGTCCTGGCAGTCGCCGCGCTCCTCCTCGCAGCGGCCACGGCGGCGCCCGCTCTGACCTCCTCGCCACCTGCCGCCGCCGCGCCACCCGCCTGCGGAAAGACCAGTGCGCCCCTCGCCGTCACCGGCGGCACCGTCACCTGGTGCGAGATCACCCTCGACGGTCAGCCCGGCGGACGCCTGACCTTCAAGAACACCGGCCGTGCCTACGCCGATCTGTCCCTGGTCGTCTACGACTGCGACGGCGGCACGGCCCCGGACGTCGACGCGGCGGCGTGCGGCACGTCCCTCGCCGGGACCTACGACGTCATCTGGCGCGAGGTGAAGTCCAAGGAGTCCGTGTCCGCGGACTTCCAGCTCACCAACAAGAACGCACAGGTCTGGTGGACGGCCGACAAGGTCAGCCGGGCCACCGACCTCAAACTGCTGGGGACGCCATGGAACGCATGACCCGCCGCTCGGGCACCCACCGCGGCCGAACCCTGCTCACCGCGCTGCTGCTCACGGCCGGCTCGCTCGCCGCCGCCCCGCAGGTGGCCGTCGCCGAACCGCACAACGTCGAATGCGACGGCAAGTGGCACTTCGAGCCGGTCGGTGACCCGATCCTCGAACGCGAGGTCGCCGACAAGTTCACCTTCGACAACCGCGAGGGCCCCGAGCCGCTGGAACGGGTCGAGCGGACCAAGGAGAGCGTGACCAAGCAGTTCTCCCACTCGGTCGACCTGGGTTACGAGATCGAGGCCGAGGCGTCGGCGAGCTTCGGCGCCTTCTCGGCGAGCATGCGCAGCAAGTTCTCCGCCTCCTACGGGTTCGCCTTCACCGACACGAACACCGTGGAGAAGGAGACGGAGATCAAGCTCGTCGCCGGGCCCGGGGTCGGCTACACCTACTTCGTCGGCATCGAGACCGTGAAGATCAAGGGCTACTACGAGCGCATCCTCGACTGCGACAAGCCCACCCAGCGCTACCAGCGCGTCGGGCCGGTCGTCGAAGAAGCCCCGCTGAAGGGCAAGGCCGTGTGGACCAAGGAACTCCCTCCCAAGAACAAGCCCTGAGGTGGTATCGATGACATCCGCCGTGCTGCGCAGACTGCTTCTGGCCTGCGCCCTTCCGCTGACCGTCGCCGTCTTCGGCGCGCTGCTGCTGCCCTCCGCGTCGGCGGCGCCGAAGCCCCCGCCCGGTTCCAACGCCCCCGGTGTCCACTTGCTCCGCGACAGGCCCAACGAGGCGGTCACCACCACCTGCCCGCAGGGCTGGGTGTGCGTCTACGACGGCCGGGAGTACACCTGGGGGGCCTTCGCGGTGCTCCCCGGCACCGAGGCCACCGACACGGCCCGGCTCACCCTGACCAACGGCGTCACCATGAAGAACCGGATCTCCTCCTGGGTCAACAACTCACCGGTGACGTACTGCTGGTACGAGCAGACCGGCTACCAGGGCACCGGGCACCGCATGGAGCCGTCGGGCAGGACGGGCGCCATCACGCCGGACGACAAGCTCGCCTCCTTCAAACCCTGCTGACGCCGTGAGGACTGAATCCACCATGACCATCCCCCTCAGGCGGGGCGCGGCCGCGCTCGGCGCCGTGCTCCTCGGTCTCGTCCTCGCGGTCACCGCGGGGCAGTACGCCGACGCCACCGGCGGCCGGGCTCCGGCCGCCGCCCAGGAGAACGCACCCGGCGCGGTCGAACGCCTGTGGAGCATCGAGGGCGACGAGCAGAGCGCCGCCGCCGGCACGAAGGTCCCCGTAGGGCTCAAGGTCCGCGCCGTCGACGGGGACTTCAAGCCGGTCCAGGGCGTCACCGTCACCTTCTCCACCCCGGGGCCCGGGCTGAAGTTCCCCGACGGATCGGACGACGCGACCGCCGTCACCGACGGCGAGGGCTACGCGACCGCACCCGGTCTCACGGCCGCCGGTGAGCCCGGACCGGACCTCGTCACCGCAAGCGTCCCCACCGGTGCCCGCACCGCGTTCGAGATCACCATCACCTGACCCCGTTCCACCGACAGACCGAGGATCCGCTGCACATGACACGTTCACGCAAAGCCCTCGTCGCGCTCACCACCGGAGTCCTCCTGGCGGTCGCCGGGACGGCGGTGGCCCTGGACACCGCTGAGCCCGCCCCGCCGGCTCCCGCCGCACAGATGTGGGAGTACCGCTGGGCCATCGCCCAGCCCGGTGGCCGCAACGTCGGAGACCTGGAAAAGCTCGGCAAGGAGGGCTGGGAAGTGGTGGCCCCCGTCAACCCCTACACCGGTGACCGCTGGAACTTCCTCCTGAAGCGCCCCCTCCAGAGCGGCTGACCGCTCTCCCTGAAACCGGCCGCGCGCCCACCGCTTCGGTGGGCGCGCTCACACGTCTTGTCACCGCGAATCGCCGCGGTTGCGAGTTCGGGTCTCGACGCTGTGCGGCCGACGTCACCCGGTTCCGGGGGCCCCGCCGGGTGGGCCGCCGTGCGGGGCGCGCGGTTTCGCCATGGGATGCCCGGCGTACTCCCGCAGCAGCGTCTCGTACGCGCCCGCCCAGCGTTCGGCCGTGGACGGGTCGAAGCGTTCGGCGGCGTACAGCAGGGTCATGTCGATGCCGTGGGCGTCGGGGGTGAGGAGCAGGCACAGGTCGCCCACGGCGCCCTCGACGCTCACATCGCTGATCCGGGCGGTCAGGCCCGGGACGTCGAGCGCCGGAGCGCCCTGGCTCTCCATGACGAGGAGGGCCTGCGGGAAGGGCGAGGCGTCCGGCGGGTCCTGGCCGGCGCGGTCGGCGAGGACCATGCCGAGCGGGTACTCCTGGTGGTCCGCCGCCGCGAAGAAGGTCCCCGCGGCGGTCCGGACGGCGCCGGGCACCCCCTCGTCGGCGGTGTCCACGGAGCCCAGCCGCAGCGCCACGTTGCCCGCGAACAGGCCGACCAGCGGCTCGAACTCGCGCCGGGTACGCCCCGCGATGTTGCACCCGACCACGGCCTCGCGCTGTCCGGTCAGCCGGCACAGGAGCGTGCCGTAGGCGCTCAGCAGCACCGTGAAGACCGTGGTGCCCAGCGTCGCGGCGAGGGCCCCGAGCCTGTCGGTCAGGGCGCGGTCGAGCCGGAGGTCGACCCTCCCGCCGACGCCTGTGGGCCGTTCGGGCAGCGGATGGTCGTACGGCAGGTCCAGCACCATGGGTGCGCCCGCCAGGGCCTGCCGCCAGTAGTGGCGCAGGCGTTCCAGGCGCGGCCCGGACAGGTCGCGGTGCATCTGCCGGGCGGCGTCGGCGTACGACGTGGTGATCGGCACGAGGCCGGCCTCGGCGTCGGTGGGCGGCCGCGGGCCGGGCGTCCGCTCCGCGGCGGTGTAGAACGCGCCGAGGTCGCTCAGCAGGACGCCGAGGCCCCAGCCGTCGATGACGATGTGGTGCACCACCAGCACCAGGGTCCAGGATTCCGTGCCGGTCCGGGCCAGCGCGGCGCGCAGCAGGGGGGCGGTGGAGAGGTCGAACGGCGTCGCGGCGTGTTTCCGCAGCCACTGCTCGACCGGCGCCGGATCGTGGGGTGCGGTGCCGCGCAGGTCCCTGACGTCGAGCCGGAGCGGTGGCAGGGGCATGACCTGCTGCACCAGTTCGCCGCCGGAGGGTCTGAGCCGGGTGCGCAGGGCGGGCTGGCGGCGCAGCAGCGCGTTCAGCGCGCGCTCCAGCGCGGGCACGTCGAGCCGTCCGGTCAGGTCGATGCGGTGGGCGACGTTGTAGACGGCCGGATGGGTGTGCCGGGTCGCCTTCTCGTACATGCGGCGCTGGCCGGGTGTGGCGGGCCCGCCGGATTCCGGCTGCGGGCCGGGGGGCTCCGTGGTGAGGTGGCGCAGCAGTTCCGCCTTGTGCCGGCGGATCAGGTCCAGCAGGTCGTCGGTGAGGGCGTGGCGGGGTGCGTCGTAGTGCAGGGTGTCGCCGTCGGCGCGGAGCCGGACGTCCAGGGCGCTGAGCCGGGTGAGGAGGCCGGTGAGCGTGGCCGGGCCGGTGTCCGTCGTCTGTGTGCCGGTCGTTCCGGTGCCGGTCACAGGGTCCCCCTGACGCGTCCGTCGGCCGGTGCGGGCGTCCCGTCGGGTTCGTGGGGCAGGAGGGCGGCCAGGCCGCGGATGGTGGGTGCGCGGAAGAAGTCCAGCAGGGTGATCTCGTGGCCGAACTCCGCGTGGATGCGGTTGAGCAGTCGTGTCGCGTTCAGTGAGTGTCCGCCGAGTTCGAAGAACGAGCGGTCGGCGGCGATCCGGCCGAGGTCCAGTTCGGCGGCCCACAGGTCGTGCAGCCGCTGTTCCGGTCCGGGCGCGGGCGCGGCGCCGTCGGTGCCCCGGGTCAGGTCGGGCCGGGGCAGCGCCGTGTGGTCCACCTTGCCGCTGGCGTTGAGCGGCAGCGCGTCCAGGAAGACCCAGATGTGCGGTACCAGGTAGTCGGGCAGCCAGTGGGCGAGGGCGGTGGTGATCTTCTGCCGGGCTTCGGGTTCGGACGCGGGGCCGGGCACTCCGTCGGCCAGTACGGCGTAGCCGGTCAGGCCGGTCAGCTCTCCGTCCGTGCCGTGCGCGACGACCGCGGTCTGCCGTACCCAGGGCAGCCGCCGCAGCACGGTGTGCTCGACCTCGCCCGGTTCGACGCGGTGTCCGCGGATCTTCACCTGCCGGTCGGCTCGGCCCAGGAATTCCAGTTGTCCGTCCGTACGCCACCGTGCCAGGTCGCCGGTGCGGTACAGCCGGCTTCCGGGCGGCGCGCCGCAGCCGTGGGGGGCCGTGACGTACCGGTCGCGGGTTTCCTCGGGTTGTGCCGCGTAGCCCGTCGAGATCTGTGCCCCGCCCAGGTACAGCTCGCCTCGGGCGCCCATGGGGACGGGGCGTCCCTGGCCGTCGAGTACCAGGGCCCAGGTTCCGGGCACCGGCCGGCCGATGGGCGGGGTCTCGGTGCCGGAGGGGCGTTCGGGGACGTCCGTCCAGGTGGAGACGATGGTGTTCTCGGTCGGGCCGTAGACGTTGACCAGCCGGAAGGGCGCGTCCTCGGGTGCCCAGTGGCGCAGCCGGTCTCCGCCCGTCATGAGCAGGCGCAGTGCGGTTTCGGTGGGCCAGTGGAGGCGGAGGAGCAGTTCGGCGAGGGGGGTGGTGAAGAAGGAGCTGGTGATGTGCTGTTCCACCAGCCAGTCCCGGAGTGCCTCGGGGGCCGTCCGTACGGTTTCGGGTACCGGGTGGAGGCTCGCTCCGGCTGTCAGGTTCGCCCACAGTTCCAGGGCGGACGCGTCGAATCCGGGACTGGACATCCAGGAGGCGCGGTCGTCGGGGCCGGTGCCGAACTCGCGGTGGTGCCAGTCGACGACGTTCGCGAGGCCGCCGTGGCGCAGGACGACGCCCTTGGGGCGGCCGGTCGAGCCGGAGGTGTACAGCAGGCACACCGTGTCGTCCGGGCCGGGCCGGTGGTCCTGGAACGGTACGGCGTCCGCGGGCGGCTCACCGGCGGGTCCGTCCTGGGCGCCGCGGGTGTCGCGGTCGTCGACGAGCAGGACCGGCACGGCCGGTCCCGGCAGGTCAGGCAGGTCCGGCAGGCTCCTGTCCGGGTCGTCGGCCGCGCGGTCGCCGCTCGTGGTGAGCAGGATCGTGGCGCCGCTTTCCCGGACCATGTGCGCCAGCCGTTCGGCGGGCTGCGCCGGGTCGAGCGGCAGGTACGCCGCGCCCGCGCGCAGCACCGCGAGGAGGGCGACGGCCATGTGGGTGCCGCGCGGCAGCAGGACCGCGGCGATGTGGCCGGTGCCGCAGCCGGCCGCGCGCAGCCGGGCGGCCAGGGCTGCCGAACGGTCCGCGAGTTCCCGGTAGGTGAGGCGCGTTCCGCGGTGTTCGACGGCGAGGGCGTCCGGGGTACCGGCTGCTGCCCGCAGCACTCGCAGGTGGACCGGTTCCCCGGGTTCGGTGCCCCGGTGCGTGCCGGTGTGGGGCGCGGAGGTCTGTGCGGTGGCCAGCAGGGCGCGGTCCTGCTCGGTGAGCGGGAGGTCCGGGAGCGGACGGTCCGGGTCCTCGACGCCCGCGCCGAGCGTGTGCGCGAAGTAGTCGAGGAAGCGCCGTGCGGTGGCCTCCTCGAACAGGTCGGTGCTGTATTCCAGCCGGCAGTGCAGTCCGTCGTCGAGGTCGGTCAGGAACAGGGTGAGGTCGAACGGTGCCTTCTGGGTCGGCACGTCCAGTGCGGTGGCGCGGACGCCGGGCAGGTCGAGGGCGAGGGGTGCCTGCGTCTCGTACTCGATGCAGACCTGGACGATCGGGGAACGGCCGGTGTCGCGTTCGGGGTTGAGTTCCCGCACCAGCACCTCGAACGGCAGGTCCTGGTGTTCGTAGGCGTCGAACGCGGTGTTGCGGGTGCGGCGCAGCGCCTCGGTGAAGGTGGGGTCGCCGGTGAGGTCGGTGCGCAGCGCGAGGGTGTTGACGAAGAACCCGACCAGGTCCTCGGTGCCGGCGGGGCGGTCGGCGACCGGTGTGCCGACGACGAGGTCGTCCTGGC
The DNA here is from genome assembly GCA_035710365.1 of Streptomyces sp. Taxonomy (GTDB): domain Bacteria; phylum Actinomycetota; class Actinomycetes; order Streptomycetales; family Streptomycetaceae; genus Streptomyces. The sequence goes on from DASTDN010000560.1 coordinate 21,702, forward strand.
CGGTCAGCCGTTGCACGGTGGCGTAGAACGCGGTGAGCAGCACCATGAACGGTGTGGCGCGTCCGCTCCGGGCGAGTTCCCGGACCCGCTTGGTGAGGCCGGCGTCCAGTGTGGCGTGCACCGATCTGCCGCGGCCGGAGGCCACCGGGGGGCGGGGCCGGTCGGCCGGCAGGTTCAGGTGTTCCGGCGCGCCGGCGAGTTGTTCGCGCCAGTGCGCCAGGTTCTTCCTGCCGGCTTCGCCGTCCACCGCCCTCCGTTGGCGTTCGGCGTGTTCCCGGGTGTCGCCGGTCGGCGGGGGCAGCGGGTTCGGGCGGCCCTCGACGGCTGCCGCGTATCCGGCGGAGAGGTCGCGGGCCAGTACCTCGGCGGAGACGGAGTCGAAGACGATGTGGTGGGCGGTCAGGACCAGCGCGTGCCGGTCCGGTCCGAACCGCAGCAGCCGGGTGCGCAGCAGCGGGCCGTTCGCCAGGTCGAAGGGGCGGGAGTTCTCCTCGGCGGTGACCCGCCGCACCGTTTCCTCCACGTCCTGGCCGTCGGCGTCCGTCGGCCGGGGCACGTCGTAGGGGGCGTCGAGCGCGAACTGCCGGGGGCCGTCGGCGGTGTCGCGGAAGACGGACCGCAGCGCGGGGTGGCGTGCCACGGCGCCGGTCAGGGCGGTGCGCAGGGCCGTCGTGTCGAGGGGGCCGTCGAGCCGGACGGCGACGCATTCGTTGTAGGTGGTGCGGCCCGGGTGCAGGCGGTCGAGGAACCACAGGCGCTGCTGGGCGAGGGTGAGCGGGACACCGGCCGGCCCGGCGGGCCCGGTTCCGCCGGGTGTGCCGTGCGCAGTCGTCCCGGGGTGGTGGCCGGGTGTCTGGTAGCGGCGGCGCAGCGCGTCCAGGTACGGCAGCCCGGCATGGGCCTGCTCGGGGGTGACGCCGAAGTCGACGAAGAAGGCGATCTCGTCCACGCCCGCGGCGCGCAGCGCGTCCACGACGGGTACGACGCTGTCGACGGTGCCGATGAGGGCGCGGTCGGCGCAGTACCGTTCGTAGGCCCTGGCCAGCAGGAAGTCGAGATCCTCCGGCGGGGTGCGGTCGATGTCGATCTGTAGTCCGAGGCTGTTGGACACCTGGCCGAACAGGGCCAGAGAGGACCGCATGTACCGGTTGAAGGCGGGGAGTGCCTCGGCCCTTACCCGCTGGAGGTCGTCGCCGAGGTAGCTGTGCACCAGGACCACGACCCGTCCGGCGGCGGGGTCGAGGCCGGCGGCGGCCCGTTCCCCGCGGTAGAGGGCGACGTGCTCGGCGAGGTCGGACACCGTCTGGGTCATCAGGTTGGTGATCACGCCCAGGTCGTTGCGGGCGGCCCGGCGGTAGCTGTCCGGGTTGCCGACGATCGCGGTGTAGAAGGGCGGCATGGGCTGTACCGGGCGTGGGTGGAGACGTACCCCGGTGTCGGTCCCGTGGCCGTTGGGGCCCCGCACTTCCTCGCCGCGCCACAGGCGGCGCACCGTTTCCAGGTGCTCGTACATCAGGTCCTTGTGCCGGCCGTACGCCTCGGGCCGCAGGACGAAGTCGTTGGGGTGCCAGCCGCTCGCGCAGCCGATGCCGACGCGCCCGCCGGAGAGGTTGTCGACGACCGACCATTCCTCCGCGACGCGCACCGGGTGGTGCAGGGGCAGCACGGCGCAGCCGGCGTTGATGCGGATCCGGCTGGTCTCGCGGGCGAGCGCCGCGCCGAGCACGGACGGGTTGGGGAAGACCCCGCCGAAGGAGTGGAAGTGCCGTTCGGGCAGCCACACCGCGTGGAATCCGTGCTGGTCGGCGAAGCGGGCCGCGTCCAGGACGATGGCGTACTTGTCCGGTCCGCCGGTCCGGGCGGTCGTGCCGTCGGGGCCGGTGCCGCCGGGGCCGGGGCCGGTGCCGCCGGGGTCGGTGTCGTCGCGCGGGTAGTCGCCGAAGAAGTAGAGGCTGAAGTCGGTCGTGGCGGCCGGGGTGGTCGTCGCGGTGGTGGCGGCCGCGCCCGGTGCGGTGGCGGGTGCCGGCCGCATGGCGGGTGCCTGCGGCTGCACCGGCGGTGCGGACGGCGTCGGTGCGGGCGGGGACGGTATGGGCGGCGGTGCGGAGGGGGTGTGGTCCGGCGCCGGGCCGGCAGGGACCGCTCGGGCGGGTTCGTACGCGGGAACCGGCCGGGGCCCGTTCCTCGGCACGAGGAAACCGCCGCGCCGCATGTCGTGGAGGGCGTTGCGCACGGCGTGCTCGACCAGCGCCACGTCCTCCTCGGTGTGGGCGGTGGACAGGAAGAAGTTCCGCCACTCCCACACGTACACGCCGCGCAGCAGCAGGTGGTGGAAGAACAGCTCCAGGTTGCCGCGGTACTCGAAGCGGAACAGTGAGCCGAAGCGGGCGATGCGGACCGGGAACTCCTCCTCCTCGAAGAACCGGTTGAGCCGGTCCACGAGCCCTTCGGTGGTGGCGTTGAGCGCTTCCTGGAGGCCGGGGCCGCGCTCCTTGAGGTGGCTCAGTACCGCCTCGGCGGCGGCCATCGCCACGGGATGCTGGATGTACGTGCCTCCGAAGAAGGTGGTGTCGCGCGGCGGGACGCTGTCGTCGCCGTAGCGCCAGAAGCCGCCGTCGATGCCGTCCATGATGTCGGCCCGGCCGGCGATCGCGCCGATCGGGTAGCCGCCGCCGATGCACTTGCCGTACGTCGCGAGGTCGGGGGTGACGCCGAAGACGCCCTGCGCGCCGCGCTGATGGGGCCGGAAGCCCGTCAGCATCTCGTCGAAGAGCAGCACCGAGCCGTGCCGGCGGGTCACCTCGCGCAGCCGGTGCAGGAACTGTGCGGGCTGCAGGCCCGGGTGGCGGCTCTGCACCGGCTCCACGAGCACCGCGGCGACCTGTCCGCCGAGCTGTTCGAGGGCCTGCAGCGCGCTGTCCGCCCCGTACTCCAGCACCACCAGGTCGGCCACCGCGGCGTCCGGGATGCCGGTCGACACCGGGACGGTGCGGGTGCTGCCGTCGGTGGTGACGGCGCGTCCGAGGACGTTGTCGGCGTGGCCGTGGTACGAGCCCTGGAAGGACACGATCGTGCTGCGGCCCGTGGCGGCCCGCGCGAGCCGGATCGCGGCGGAGTTCGCCTCCGTGCCGGAGTTGGCGAACGCGACACGTTCGAACCCGGTCAGTTCCGCGAGGAGTTCGGCCGCCCTCCCGGTCTCCTCGCCGCGCGGCCCGAGCCGCAGTCCGCCGGAGAGGTAGCGCCGTACCGCGTCGTTCACGAACGCCGGCTCGTGGCCGAAGAGCAGCACACCGAAGCCCATGGTGATGTCGACGTAGCGGTTGCCGTCGACGTCCTCCAGGTGGGAGCCCCGCGCCGTGCGGGCGGCGAGCGGGTACAGCATCTCCTTCGTGGCGCTGCGGAACCCGACGACCGCCCGGCTGTCCGCCAGCACTCCGCGGTGCCGCTGGGCGATCGCCTTGGAGGTGGCGGTGCGCTCGGTCAGCCGCCGGGTCAGGTCCTCCAGGTGTGCCCGCTGTGCCTCGGTGAGCGCACCGGCCGCCATGCCGGAGGACCGCGCGACGGTGATCCGCGGGCCGTGCTCGGCGGGCGCCTGGGTGTCCGCCTGGGGCCGGGGGCCGGAGGGCGGGGTGACGCCCGGCGGGGTGTGGGGTGCCGGCTGCGGTGCCGGGGCGGGTTGGGCGGATGCCGGGGCGGGGCCCTCGGATGCCGGGGCCGGTCCGGCGGGCGGAGGGGTGTTCCGGTTGTCCGCGGTGGGCGCCGGGGCGGTGCCCAGTGCCGTCAGCTGCTGCTGCATCAGCTCGGAGAAGCCGTTCATCATGTCGAGCTGGCGGTGCACGACGCGGGCCAGGTCGGAGTTCCCGGCCGGGTGGGCGGGAACGGCGTCCGGGGCCGGGACGGGTGCGGGGGCCGGCGTCTGCGGAGCGGACTGCACCGGCGCGTGAGGCGGCACGGCCGAGGGGGGCGGCGCGGTGGACGGGTTCGGTGCCGTGGCGGCGGCCGCGGGCGGTGAGGGAAGCGGGAGCGGGGCCGGCGGGACGTTCGGGGCCGCCGGAGGGGAGGGGACCGGCGCGGCCGGGGGCTGTTCCGCGGGCGGCGCGGCGGCGGCCAGCAGCTCGGCCGCCCGGTCCGGGTCCATCCGTTCCGTGATCAGCGTGGTCAGCCGCTCCGGGCTGTCGGCCTCCTCGAACAGTTCGCGCATCGCGATGCGCACGCCGAAGGCGGTCTCCAGTCGGCGGATCATGTTGATCAGCAGCAGGGAGTCGGCACCGAGGTCGAAGAACGCGACGTCCGGCGCGACCTCCTCGACGGGCAGGGCGAGGTGGTCCGCCGCCAGTTCCCGCACCTGCGCCAGCACGGCCCCGGCGGTCGAGGGGGCCTCTTCTTCCCGGGCCGTGGGAGTCACGGGGGCCGAGTCGTCGGTCGTCATCGGGAGATCTCCATCAAAGGCTGCGGGGACCGGGCCGGGGACGGGCGGCACCGTCGGCGCGTCGATCCAGTACGACGTGCGCTGGAAGCGGTAGGTGGGCAGGGGGACGTGGCGGCCCGGTTCGCCGGGCAGGGCGAGCCCGCGCCACTCGGGGTCGAGCCCGCGGCCGTACAGCTCGCCGAGGGCGTGGAAAAGGCCGGCCGGGCCGGCGGCGCCGCGCGGCTGTGAGGCCACGTGGTGCGGGCCGGGCAGCACACGGCGTCCCATGCCGGTGAGCGTGGCGTCCGGGCCGATCTCCAGCAGCGTTCCGGCGCCCTGCGCGGCACACCGGTCGAGGACCGCGGCCCAGTCGGCGCGTTCCCGGGTCTGCCGGACGAAGTACTCCGTGTCCGGGACGTGCCCGGCGGGCAGTACGGTGCCGTCCAGGCCGCTGATCACCGGGATGGAGAGGGGCCGGGTGCGCACCCCGGCGATGTGGCCGCGGAACTCCTCCAGCATCGGTTCCACCATCCGGCAGTGGAACGCCCGGTCGCCCGGCAGGACGCGCACCTGGTGTCCGGCCGCCTCCAGCCGCCGCACCGCCTCGGAGACTTCCTTCGGGTCCCCGCCGATCACGTGGTTGCCGGGGCCGTTGACCACGGCGAGTTCCACTCCGGCAAGTTCGCCGAGCAGCTCCTCCAGCGCCGTGCGGTCGGCCAGCACGGCCGCCATCGAGCCCGGCGCGCACCGCCGGCGCATCAGGCGGCCGCGGACGGCGGTGAGGTGCAGGCCGTCCTCCAGGGACAGCGCCCCGGCGGCCGCGAACGCCGCGTACTCGCCCGCGCTGTGGCCCGCGATCAGCTCGGGACGCACACCGAACGTGTCCCAGAGCCGGATCAGGGCGGTCTCGAACGCGAACAGCGCGGGCTGCACCAGGTCCGTGGGCCAGGTGACGCCCCGTGCGGTGCGGTCGTCGAGGAGCGGCGCGAGGAGCGAGCCGCCCCAGGTGTCCCGGTAGTACTGCTCGCACTCGTCCAGGACGGCGCGGAACACCGGGAAGCGCGTGGCCAGCTCCCGTGCCATGCCGGGGCGCTGGGTGCCCTGCCCGGCGCACAGGAAGAGCAGCGGGCCGAGCGGTTCGCGCGGCACCGTGCCGTACGCCCAGCGGGCCCTGCGGGGGCCGTGGGTGTCCCGGCCGGCGGGTGCCGCGCCGGTGGCGGCGCCCGCCGGCCCGGTGTCCGCGGGTGCTGCGGTGCGGGTGGCGAGGAAGTCGCCGAGGGCGTCGGCGAGTTCGGCGGCGGAGCCGCCGACGAGGGTCAGGCGGTGTTCGTGGTGGGCGCGGCGCACCGCGGCCGTGGCGAGCACGTCGGCGGGCCGTGGCGCGTCCGTGCCGCTCAGCCGGTCCCGGTAGGCGGCGGCGAGGTCGGTCAGCGCCTGCGGGGTGCGGGCGGACAGCGGCAGCAGCACCGGGCCGGCCTCGCCCTGCGCGGGGGCGGGACGCGGCACGGTCTCGGGGGCTTCCTCGACGACCACGTGCGCGTTGGTGCCGCCCACGCCGAGTGCGCTGACCCCGGCCCGGCGCGGCGCCGTCCCGTCCCGCTCCCAGGGGCGTCCGGCGGCGGACAGCACGAACGGGCTGCCGTCCAGCGGCAGTGCCGGGTTGGGGCGGGTGAAGCCGGCCAGCGGCGGGATCCGGCGGTGCCGCAGTGCCAGCACCGTCTTGATGAGCCCGGCGAGGCCGGCCGCCGAGTCCAGATGCCCGACGACCGGTTTCGCGGACCCCAGCGTGCAGTACGCCGTCCGGTCGGTGCTCTCCCGGAACGCCTCGGTCAGTGCCTGGAACTCGATCGGGTCGCCGACCTCGGTGCCCGTGCCGTGCGCCTCGACGTACTGGATGCCGTCCGCGCCGACCCCGGCGGTCCGCAGGGCCTGGGCGATCGCCCGGCGCTGGCCCGTGACGCCGGGCGCGGTGAACCCGGCCTTGTCGGCGCCGTCGTTGTTGACGGCCGTGCCGAGCAGGACCGCGTGCACGGTGTCTCCGTCGGCGAGGGCGCGGTCGAGGCGTTTGAGGAGGACGGCGGCGACGCCGTTGCCGCCCACGGTGCCGTCGGCGTCGGCGTCGAAGGCCCGGCACTCGCCGGTCGGCGAGAGGATCGAGCCGGGGTGGTGATGGTAGCCACCGGCCTGGGGTACGTGCACCGCGGCGGCGCCGGCGAGCGCCAGGTCCGCGTCACCGGTCAACAGTGCCTGGCAGGCAAGGTGGACCGCAG